>JBKPJS010000746.1:0-7966 GCA_046730815.1 Acidobacteriota bacterium | reverse complement strand
CAGTTGAAGACCGAAGTTGCGCGCATCAATCGTCACATAACTGACTTCTTGAAGTATTCGCGGCCGTCAAAACTCGATCTGCAAAAAGTGGATCTTCATGTGGAAGCGGAAGATGCACTGCGCCTTGTCGAAGCCAGGGCTGAGGAATGCGGGATCGATACCAGGATCATCCAGGACGGCACTTTGCCGCCGGTCTTCGCCGATCGCGAATCATTGCGCTCAGTTTTCACCAACCTTGTAATCAACGCGGTCGAAGCGATGGATGGCGAAGGAGGCAGCATCTCGATCAAGTTGTCGAACACAGACGCGAACTCTGTTAAGGTTGAAGTCACCGACAGTGGACATGGTATTGCTGCCCAGGACATTTCGAAAGTCTTTGAACCATATTTTTCGACGAAGGAGACGGGCACTGGCCTCGGCCTGGCGATTGTGAAAAAAGCAGTCGACGATCACGGCGGCACAATCAGCGTTGCTTCAAAAGAAGGTGGTGGGACAACGTTCACGATAATCCTACCGGCCAAAGAGAAATAGATATGCCACGAAAAAACATTTTGGTTGTAGACGACGAGAAGTCGCAGAGGGAAATCCTCGAGTTGATCCTTGCTGACGAAGGTTACGACGTTACGACAGCAGCTTCCGGTGAGGCAGCACTCAAGTTTGCCAAAGATCGGAGATTCGATCTGGCGTTGACTGATTTAAAGATGACGGGCATGGATGGCATCGAGTTGCTCCAGCACCTGCTAGCTTACGACTCTTCCATCATCGTAATCCTGCTCACGGCGCATGGATCGATCGAATCGGCCAAAGAAGCATTACGGCGCGGGGCGTTTGACTACCTGGAAAAGCCGTACGACAAAGCAGCGCTACTGGAAACGATTAATCGCGCCCTCGATCGTCTCGATGCTATCGATGTCGAGATCATTTCTGCGTCTCCGAAGATGGAATCAGTGAAGAAGATGATCCTGAAAGTGGCGCGTTCAAACTCGACGGTGTTGATTCGTGGCGAATCGGGCACGGGTAAGGAGTTGATTGCGAGAGCAGTCCACAATCAGTCACCGCGTTCTGAGGAGATGTTTCAGGCAGTCAATTGCGCCGCGATAAATGAAAACCTGCTCGAGTCGGAATTGTTCGGCCACGAGAAGGGTTCATTCACCGGCGCTCACGCGGAGAAGAAAGGGCTGTTTGAAATCGCGGATCGTGGGACGTTGTTTCTCGACGAGATTGCCGAGCTCGATGTTGGCATTCAAGCGAAGCTTTTGCGCGCGCTTCAGGAACGAAAGATCCGGCGCGTTGGCGGTACTCACGAGATCAATGTGGATGTCAGGGTGATTGCCGCGACAAATCGCGACTTGCGCGCGATGGTTGCGGACGGGCGTTTCCGAGACGATCTGTATTATCGCATCAACGTCTTGTCGATAGACGTGCCACCGTTGCGCGAGCGGCGTGAGGACATTCCGGTTTTGATCGACTACTTCCTCAAGAAACACACGAAGAACACGTCGCGACTGGTGAGTGGTCTAACTCCCGAGACGAAGAAGTTGATGAACGAGTACAGTTGGCCGGGGAATGTCAGGCAATTAGAGTCGGCGATCGAGCGCGCCATACTTTTGAGCGAAGGCGATTTGATTACTTTAGAGGACTTGCCATCGGAGGTTCGTCAGGAGGTTGGCCCAGCCGCCGAGGGAGCGTTCAAGTTACCGGCTGAGGGGATAAATTTCGAAGACGTCGAACGAAACTTGATAACGCAGGCAATGGAGCAGACCGATTACAACATCACGAAAGCCGCAAAACTCCTTGGCCTCACATTCCGCACGCTTCAGTATCGCTTGGAAAAGTTCGGCATCAAGAAGCCTGACGACGGAAGGGATGGCGACGATGGAGAATAGCTTCAAGCTTGCCTCAAACCCTTCTAGCCACAAAGAAGCACAAAAAGCACAACGTTCCGCTGACTTTTGTGCCATTTGTGCTTCTTTGTGGCGGTTAAGTGCTCGCTCGTATGTTATGGTCCGATAAGAAATGTGAGTGGTTCCTCAAGAAAAAGTAGAGCAGCAGCTAAGCAAATGGCTTACCGAGTAGAAATGGTCCTCACGAGCGATTGACGACCTCGAAGCAATAGCTCAATACATATCTCTGGACTCTACCGCCTATTCCAAAGCTGTAGTGAAGACAATTCTGGAGCGCACGCGCAATTTCTCCCGATTTCCTTTTGCAGGTCGGATCGTGCCTGAATTCAGCGATGAAAGTATTCGTGAATGGTTCGCTTATAGTTATCGAATCATCTATCGCATTCACGATAACGTGGTAACAATTGCGGCGATAGTTCATGTGAAGCGCTTGCTGAATATCGAGTAAACCTCGTCCACCGCTCCTCTCCGTCTTAGGGGTTATCACCCACCCCACACTGTGGAAACTCACGTTGGCCTGTACAAGGCCCCGTGCAAGTGTTGGATGTATCTAACGTTCCAACGCTGTAATCCCGATACTTGCATGGAGGCCAATCATGAAATCTCCGATTATTCTATTGCTCGCACTGCTGAGCTTCTCACTGTCCTGCTCCAGACAATCCACGGCCGACTTGGCTCCGATTGCTACTTCACAACCTGCGCCGGCCACTGCCGAAACGGCAAGGCCGGAAACCTATGGCGCGCAGCACCAAAAAGTCTCGCTCACTGATGTAGACAAGGCTGAGTCAACGGCCGAAGCTGCGGAGCGCAAAATTATTCGCAACGCCGATCTCACGATGGAAGTCGCTTCAACGACTGAAGCACAGCACGGCGTTACTGCCATAGCCGAATCGCACGGCGGTTTCGTCGTCACCTCAGAAGCCAAACAACGTGAAAATATCGATCCCGCGAAACGGACGCTCGACATCAAGCTCGTGGTCCGGGTTCCCGCTACACAGTTTGGCACCACCCTCAACGAGATCAAAACATTGGCCGGTAACATTCCGGAAGCACATGTAACCGGCCAGGATGTAACCGAGGACTTCATCGATCTCGAAGCGCGCATCAAGACTCAGAAAGCTCTCGAACTTCAATTTCTCGAGATAATGAAGGACGCACGAAAAGTCGTCGATGCGCTCGAAGTTCAGCGCCAGATCGCTGACGTCAGAACTGATATCGAAAAGTTGGAGGGACGCAAACGCTTTCTCGAAAACCGCTCGAGTCTTTCAACCATCACCGTGAACATTCAAGCGCCAAAATCCGTTACCGTGAGCACAACCGGTTTTCGAAGCAGTTTGCGTGACGCTGTTTCCGACAGTCTCGAACTGGCATCCGGCATGGTGACGTTCTTTATTCGTTTGGTGATCGTGATGCTACCGGTGCTTGTGTTGGTGGTGTTGCCGTCAGGTCTCGTACTTCGCTACTTTATGCGACGTGCCCAGAGGATGCGTTTAGCGCAAGCGCTGGCAACTCCGGCTCCAGAGTGAGTTCACATGCAAAACGATATACGAGGAATTATCGGACTGCTTCTTTTGTGTTTTTTCGCGGCGGCGTGTTCAAGGTCTCCGACGAATGACGCTCAGTCAACCGCAAATGAACCGCCGCCGATCGCTTCGGTCAACGTAGTCAAAGCCACGCCGCAGGAAGTCACTCTCACGCGCGGCGAATCAGGTGATGCCGTAGTATCACTGAGGATAGCCAGCGGTTATCACGTAAACGCCAATCCGCCGAGCTTCTCATATCTGAAAGCCACCGAACTTGAAATCCAGCCCGCAGCAGGAATCACAGTCGAGTTTATGACTTACCCGGATGCACTTAAGAAGAATTTCTCCTTCGCCGAAAAGCCGCTTGCTGTTTACGAAGGAGAAACGACGCTCAAGGCGCGGCTCAAGGCAGATAAAACTGCGCCGCCGGGCAAACACAACCTTTCGGCGAAATTGCGCGTCCAGGCATGTGACGACAAGGTTTGTTATGCTCCAGGCACGCTCGATATGACGCTACCGGTAAATATCAAGTGAAGACGTTTTGGCTAATCCTCGCGGCCGCAGGCGGCGCAATGGCGTTGTTTTTTGCGTTTCAGGAGGATTATGAAAAGGCTTTTGTCGCGGCGGCCGGCGGCGCAGTTTGCTGGTTTCTGCACTATCGACAGCAGCTCCGCGAGTCGCTGACGGCGCGTGAGAAGTCGGAAAATGAGGAATCTGAATGAGGAAGTACGTTTTTAATATTGCCCTGTTAGTTTTAGTCTGTTTCTCATCTCACGCGTTCGCAAAAGCGTCGGATCAATCCGACGTTCGCGCAACAGTGCAAAGCGTCTTCGAACAGTTAAAGAATCACGACTACCACTCCCTTTACGATCTCTTGCCCGGCTCGTCACGCAGCCGGATGTCGCGCGATCGTTTCGTGAGCGCGCTTGAACGTGCGCAGGATTTTTATCAGCTCGATCGACTCGAGATCGGAGCGACCAGAGTGATGGGCAATCTCGCGGTTGTCGACACGGTACTTTACGGGCGAGTAGTTAATCCGATTCAGGCGGAAGGAAAGATTGTCGTCCAACAGTATCTTCTGCGTGAAGATGGAAAGTGGCGCGTGGCTACCGGCGATCAGTCAACAGTGCGAAAGTTTTTGGCGGCGAATCCCGGGTTCAGCAAGAGTTTCAGGATCAGCCAGCCACGCATCTATATCAAGCAGAACGACAAGTGGCTCGAGTTCAATCCGCCGCGCGGCAACAAACGATAATTTAAACCTTCACCGGGTTTTATCTAAAAAGTCATTTTACAAGGATTGACATGATTTACATGTCATCCTGATAAATTATGTCAATCCTGTAAAAAGCTGCTTCAACTTAATAACAGCAGATCATCGAACGACAGTTGCGCGTCATCGACAGGTTCGGTGTACTCACCATGACGAATGCGATTGCGCGGTACCTCGAGAGCTTCGCGCACGGCGTCGAGGTGGAAGCGGATTATGCGGGGCGTTAGCCTGACTGAAGGAATGCGACGTTTCGCAGCGAGACGCCGCACGGTCGATTCACTGACTTGCAGATATGCGGCGAGTTGTTTGGCTGTTAGAAATTCCTCACGCTCTTCCATAACTACTGCTTTGGCGGCAAAGATAACGCCACACGATAAACCGCAGCGCCATCGATCTCCACGTCCTTGCTCACTGCTTCGGCGCCATCTGCCTTAACACTCACGCGATACTTGCCCGGGTCGGGCGAAAGCCGAAACTTGAACGAACCAGTCTCGGTCGTGACGCGTCCATCGATCTTTTTGGTCGTTCCATCTTCAAGGATTCGCGACAACTCCACTTTCGCATTCGGAACGCTTCGGCCTGCGGCATTAAAAACGCTGCCGCTGAGAAAAGCGATCGAGCCTTCATCGATGGTGAGTATCAAACGGTCCCCGAGCGAACGGGTTTTGCCGGCCTTGACCTCAATGTCTTCCATCGAACCAATACTCAAACCCGGCTTCCGAAACGTGAGGCCATATTTACCAGGCGTCAGCCGCGAAACGACAAAATCTCCGTTCTTGTCGGTGGTTACACGCGTGACCTCTGTTTCTCCACGCCGCACAACAACCGCAACGCCGCCGGGATTACCTGTTTCAACGCGGACCTTGCCCTTAATTGTGCCGAGCGACTTATCCTGACCAAGCGAAACGCTCGCAGCCAGGAGCGTGATTGCCAGCACAACAAGAGTTTTGTTGAATCTCATAGTCAGTCCTTCACGTATCAGTTCAGACAGATTCCACCGTTTTAAGACGCTCTGGATGATAGCACCGTTTGCTTCCACAGGTCGCGCTCGTATAATTCCTGAGCGGCGCCCAGGGAAAGAGTATTAATGCCAAAGAATTCGGCGGCTTTTATAGCGCAATTATTCCTTCCTCTCCTTCTGCTCACCGCCCTCGCAATACCGGGCGCGCCGCAGACCCAGGATCCTGCCGCTACGAGTCAGAGACCGCGCAAAGTATTTCCTAAAGAGCAGGAACCGGAAGATGTTTTGCGCTTCGATACCGATCTCGTCTCAGTAGACGTGACGGCAATTGACGGCGAGGGCCGCCCCGTTCGCAACCTGCGCCAGGAAGACTTCAAACTTTATTCAGACGATCGCGAACAATCGATTTCATTCTTTCAAATTGAGAAGCGTCAAGGCGAAGCACGACCGCTCGCTATAGTTTTCGCGCTCGATGTTTCCGGCAGCATGACTTCAGAAGAGATCATTCGACTTCGTGACGCGCTAAAGTCTTTCTCGAATCAGCTCTCGAGGCACCCCGTTGTCTATGCCGTTATGACGTTTGGAATGCGCGTGAAGACGATGCAGAAGTTCACGGCTGACCCCGGCAAACTGGATGAATCGCTCCAGCGAATTTCCAGGGATGCGCCCAACGGACTTTCGACGCACACCTACGATGCAGTTGACGATGCGATCCGGATGCTGGTGAGAAGCGCGCCACGCACGCGTGAAAAGCGACTGATGAAGCGGGCGGTGCTCGTCGTGACCGACGGATTTCCGGTGGGGGATACAGTCGCGCCGCAAACGGTGATCGAGAGAGCCAACGCAGCGGACGTCAGCGTTTTCGTTGTAACGCTGCCGTCATACTCGCGCGTGATGGCATCGGCAGCACAAACTCCGCTGCCAACCCCACTCGACGTCAGCGGTTTGGCTGAACTGACTGGCGGCAGAAATGTTTATGCAAACGATAACGACTACTCGCCGTTATTTCGCGCTTTGGCTGAGGAGGTCAGTTCAGCGTACGTTTTGGCGTTTTATCCGCCTGAAGAAAAGCGGCGGGATGGGCAAGTGCACACAATCAGGGTTGAGGGCCCGCGTGGCTTAACATTGCGACAAAGCCGCTCTGAATATCGAGCGGCGAGTAAGTAAATCTCCAATTTCCGATTGCCGATGCCAATTTTGTTAGGTCTGAGACAACACAATCGGCAATTGGCAATCGGCAATTGGCAATCTTTTAGTATTCGTCTTCGTCCTCGTCTTCGTCGTAACTTTCCTCTTCCACAATGTCCAACTCGACTGGATCGAGTCCAACAACTTCCAGGTCCGTTCCACACTCTTCACAAGACACAATTTCGCCCTTGTCCGTGTCCAAATCAACGTGGACATCAGCATCACATTCCGGGCAAGTTCCGGTCGGCACAGTTTCTTCCTCCCCCGCATTATGTGAGGCAGGGTACACCCCAAAGCGGGAGAGCACCTCTACCTGTAAGCAACCAAATCAATCTACCCGCCAGCGCTGGAATTTGCAACATTCTTTTTCGCAGATTCGTTGGACCATGTTACGAAAGTCTGTCAACCGTTTGCGCTCTGTAAAGGAGCCTTAAACAAAACTTGGAAAAGAGTGGCCGAACGACGTTATAGTGTTCAGCGAGACCGTCGCCCCAACATGGCTCCTGACCCCAAAGGTACTGCAATGAACGTAATCACACGCCCGACAACGGCTACTTTGTTGCTCCTGTTCTCAACTTTCCTAACAGTCACAACCGCCGCTCAGCAAAAACGTCAAACGCCTGCAAAGACACAACCCAAAGCCGCCGTTGCTCCAACACCGCCGCCGACATTCGATACGTTGGTTCCAGCAGACTCCTACACGATCTATGGCGAAGTAAGAGGTGTGGGCCAACTAATTCGATCCAGTGCGACGAACGAGCTACTGGAGCCCATCCTGAAGCTCGCTGGACCACCGAAAGAATTCAGGACAATCGTGAAGTGGCTAAACGCGCATGCAGACGAAGTGATGACTTCGCGTCTGCTGGTTGCAACGTGGCCCAGGTCCAATGAACTGCCCAATGCGATCGTTGCCATTGAGTTCGCTTCGCCGGAGGAAGCAGCGAAACTTGCGAAGCCGTTGAATGAAGTGCTGACTACTATCTTGCCGCCGACACTCGAGAGTTTGCCGGATCCGACTGGTAAGCCTATGGCGGCCGAAAACTCGAAAACGGCGTACGAGAAACCGAGTTACTACTTGAAGCAATGGGGTTCGCTAATCTAGTTTACGCCAAAACCGTTG
>JBKPJS010000745.1:0-2129 GCA_046730815.1 Acidobacteriota bacterium | reverse complement strand
TTCGTTCAACTGGTTCTTGGATCTAATCCGGTTAACCACTCCGCACCCGGAGCTGGTTGCAACAAGGGTCACCAAAACGATGGCAATCCTGGCGTGAGAGAGTTTCATCTATGCGTGACTCCGTTTGAATAAGACCGGCATCATCTACGGCCGGGCAATTTCTGAGCCGGGCGATTCTGGCCGGATCGATGCTCTTGCCAATCCTTATTTATTAAGGAAGATCATCCACTTGCAATCCGACTGGGTTCGCGCCGGCGCCTTTAATAGCATCGATGACTTTCACTACGTCGCCGTATTTCGCTGCCCGCGGCGCTTTCACGAACACTGTCTTCTCGATGCGCTCGTCTTCCTTGACGTCCTGGCGCGCTTCCATTCCAACTTTATACGCGCGTTGCTCTTTCCGCTGCTGGAAAACCAGGGCCAATCTCTGGGCCAATGGAGCGGTATCGTTTACCGATCCCATTGCGTCCTGGTTTAGCTTGATCTGAAGATCGGGCGAGATGGAAACCACCAGCGTCAGCGGGTTTGGTTTCAGCTTACTCAGGTCTTCATTCGGATCTCGCTGGGTCGGGATGTCCGCCTGAAACCGGCTCGGCTTTAGCGGCGTAACGACCATGAAGATAATCAACAGCACCAGCAAAACGTCAATCAACGGCGTCACGTTGATATATGGCTCGGCTGTCGTACTGCCTTTTTTCGAATTACCACCCATTGCCATCTGAGTTTCTCCTAAATTCTAAAAGTGGGGTTACGAAGTCTTCGCCACTGCGGCGCCGCCCTTCTTCTTGTCAGCCACGAGTCCGATCTTGTCGACTCCGAGCTTCCGGACCTCATTTATGACATTGACGACGTCGCCATAGCTCACGCCAACGCCACTCTTGATGTAGACGATCCGATCCTGCTCGTTCTTAATCTTCTTGAGCATGGCGTCGACCTTGTCGGTCAACTGCTCTCTCGCCACCCGTTCCTTGCCAAGGTAATACTCGCCGTCATTCGGAACAGAAATGACGATCGACGACTCCTTGATAATCCTTGGGTCAACGTCCGGGTTGGTCATGTTCTTCGGCAGGGCTACCGTGATGCCCTGCTGCAAGAAAGGTGTGACCACCATGAAGATGATCAGCAGCACCAGCATGATGTCGACCATCGGAGTGACGTTGATTTCGGACTGTAGGCCGGCCCCACCGCCCCCTGACATTCCCATAACAAATCTCCTTTACTTCAAGCCGCTAAACGCCGGAACGGCCACGCCGTATCACGGGCTTTTACCATCCGGCGTTTTTCTAAATACCTGGGGACTACGCCTTCAACTGCTTCGTGCGGTTCTTGATGAAGTAGTCGACCAATTCCGAGGCCGAGTTATCCATCTCGACGACAAAGCCATCGACCTTGCCGGTGAAGTAGTTGAACAGCCACACCGCCGGAACTGCCACCAGCAATCCGAGCGCTGTGGTGAACAATGCTTCCGAAATACCGCCGGCGACAGCCGCGATACCAGCAGACTCTGCGTTCTTCATGCCGCGGAACGCGTTGATGATGCCGAACACCGTTCCGAACAAGCCCACGAAAGGCGCGGTGGAACCGATGGTCGCGAGGCCGGAAAGGCCGCGTTTGAATTCGGCTGTCTTGATCGCGATCGCACGTTGCAGCGCGCGCTTCGATGCTTCGATTTCATCGCCGGAAATGTCCGTCGTATCTCCGTGTGCGCGAAACTCCTGCAAACCGCTGCTGACGACCATGGCCAGGTGCGATTTGCGATGTTTGTCGCTAATGTTAATCGCTTCTTCGATACGATCATTCTTCAGCGCTTGCGCCACGCGCGGAGCAAACTCGCGCGACTGTTTCTTGGCCGCGGAGTAAGTCAGGTAGCGCTCGACCATGATGGCGATCGAGTAGACCGACATGATCAGCAGCACGATGACGACAGCGATAGCGACGCCACCCATGTTCTTAACCATCTCCGTCAGCGTGAAATGGTCGGCGCTGGACTCTGGACTGGCTGCGGCTTCCTGCAACAGCATAAAGAGACCGAGGGCCTTGGTTCCAAAAAGACTCATTAGAATTGTCACGGTGAACCCCTCCAAAAGGTTATTAGATTGATAGCAAGCAGAGACGCCGGGACGGCCTGC
>JBKPJS010000744.1:0-5978 GCA_046730815.1 Acidobacteriota bacterium | reverse complement strand
ACGAGATGGACCTCAATGTCTCGTGGGCTCGGAGATGTGTATAAGAGACAGCATTCCACCAGCGTTTTCTTCCCGGGATCACGCTCGCCGAGATCAACAAACTCGCGCGTGAATGGTTTCCGGTTAGTAGCCAGAATCGTTTGGTCGTAGTCACGGCTCCGCAGAAAGCCGGTTTGGCGATACCGGACGAGGCAAAGCTCGCGGCAATTATCAAAGAGCCGCCTTCCGCGGAACTGAAGGCATACGCCGACACCGTCGGC
Organism: Acidobacteriota bacterium; assembly: GCA_046730815.1. Lineage (GTDB taxonomy): Bacteria > Acidobacteriota > Blastocatellia > Pyrinomonadales > Pyrinomonadaceae > PSRF01. Next base: position 5,718 of record JBKPJS010000744.1, on the reverse strand, counting down.
TCCGCAGTTCTGCTCGAATCACTGCCTGCGCCAGGCAAGATTGTCAGCACCAAGACTGACGATAAGGCTGGACTGACAATCTGGGAGCTGGCCAACGGCGTGAAGGTCGTACTCAAACCCACGACGTTTCGTGCAGACGAGATTCTGTTTCGAGCTGCCAGCCCGGGAGGAACGTCGCTCGCCAGTGATGCGGATTACATTCCGGCAAGCACTGCATCGCAAGTGATAACGGCCGGCGGCATAGCCAAATTCAGCGCAATCGATCTTGGCAAGATGCTGACGGGAAAGGTCGCATCAGCTACTCCGTTCATTGGTGAACTCGAGGAAGGGCTCAGTGGAAGCAGTTCTCGTAAAGACCTCGAAACGATGTTCCAACTCATCTATCTGCGCTTCACTCAACCCCGCGCTGATGCAAATGCCTTTGCTGTGCAGTCAACACAGATGAAGACATTCATGACAAATCGAAGCGTAGTGCCGGAAGTCGCATTCTTCGACACACTCACGACGACGATGTACCAGAACCACTTGCGCAGGCGTCCACCGACAACGGCGACAATTGACGAGTGGAATCTCGATAAGTCGCTGGCGTTCTACAAAGACCGTTTTGCCGACGCGAGCGACTTCACCTTCTACTTCGTTGGCAGCTTTGACGAAGCAATGATGAAACCGCTTGTCGAGCGTTACCTCGGCGCGCTTCCTTCGCTCCACAGGAAAGAGTCGTGGAAAGACATAGGCATTAAGAATCCAACCGGAGTCATCGAGAAGCGGGTCGAGAAAGGGATTGAGCCGAAGAGCCGGGCAGCAATCGTTTTCACTGGTCCATTTGTCTTTGACCAAGAGCGGCGCGTGGCCATGCGCGCTATGACGGAGATATTGCAAACACGACTGCTGGACGTCATTCGCGAAGAGCTCGGCGGTACTTACAGTGTCAATGTCGGGTCCAATTACCAAAAATTTCCGCAGCCCGATTACTCGATTGCCATCCAGTTCGGCAGCTCGCCGGAACGGACTGACGATCTGATCAAACGAGTGTTTGAAGAGATCGAAAAGTTTAAGACTGATGGACCAACCGAGAAACAGCTCAACGACGAGAAGGAAGCGCTGATTCGGGAATTTGAGACCAACAGCAAACAGAACGGCTACCTGCTAAGCCAGATCTCACTCCGGTTCTACCATGGCGAAGATCCTGCTGGAATCTGGATGATCCCCGACTTTTACAGGAAGCTCGATGCGGCTGCGGTTAAAGAAGCGGCTAAGTTGTATCTCAACACTCAGTCGTACGTGAAAGTGACGCTCTTTCCGGAGAAGAAGTGAGACAGGATTACATGATTTGCAGGATTAACATGTAAATCCTGTCTAATCCTGTAAAAGGGCCGCGAGCGTAGTAAGTAACTCATCCGCATCGCTTTCGGAGAACGGCATTGGTGGTCTGATCTTAATCACGTTGTGAGATGGTCCCTCGGTACCGAGCAGGATTCCGTGCTCGCGCATTTGATTCACAACGCCCGTGGCATCGAGTTTCAACTCGACACCCAGGAACAGCCCTGAGCCGCGCACGTCTACGATGATTTCGTGACGCTGCTGTAAGTCGCGCAAGCCTTCTAGTAAACGTTCACCAATATGAAGAGCATGCGCTTGCAAGTTTTCCTCTTGAACAACTTCCAGCACCTTTAGACCTATCGCGCACGAGACGTTATTCCCGCCGAAGGTGCTGAAGAATTCCATACCGTTATCGAACGAGTCTGCGATCGCTCGGGTGGTAATCACTGCGCCGATCGGATGGCCGTTGCCGATCGGTTTGCCAAGCACAACGATGTCCGGGACCACGCCGTATTTCTCAAATCCATAGAAGTGTGTGCCGATCCGGCCGTAACCGGTTTGTACTTCATCGGCAATGCAAACTCCTCCAGCAGCGCGCACCGCGTCGTACACCTTGGCCAGGTAACCTTCGGGTAGAACAATTTGTCCCGCAACACTCGGCATCGACTCGGCTATAAAGCCACACAGATGTCGTTCGCAAATCAAGTCAACAACGTGTTGCGCGTCCTCGTCTGAAGCAGGCAGCGGTGCTTTATGTACCCACGAGGGTGGGCCTTCACCGCCTGGACCATCATGTTTGTAGGGACTGATGTCAATCAGCGTTGTCGTGTTTCCATGGTAGGCATGATCGAGCACGATCATGTCGCGCGCTTTCGTGTGAGCGCGGGCGAGACGGATCGCGAGTTCGTTTGCCTCGCTGCCTGAGTTGACGAAGAAGCAGACGCTCAACGGAGCAGGCAGTGTCGCAGTCAGGCTTTCCGCGTAACGGATGATCAGCTCGCTGAGATAGCGCGTGTTTGTGTTCAGCAACTGCATCTGTTGCTGGCCTGCGGCAACAACTTTCGGATGACAGTGGCCCACGTGCGCGACGTTGTTGTACGCGTCGAGATAACGCCGGCCTTCGTCGTCATAAAGATATTGCATCGAGCCGCGCACGATGTTGATAGGCTTCTCATACGCGATACGGAGATTCCCTCCGAGCAGTCGCCGTTTCGCTTCTATTAGTGAGTCAATCCGTGTAGTCATCCGTGAAAATCCGTGGCAAGATTTGTACGATCGCCTTTTGACTGATGCCCAGATATTCGTTGTCAGGCTGCTGCCGTTGCTGGAATGCGGCCATACAAACACTCATCGCGAGTCTTAAACGCACGAGCGGCCACAAAGCTTCTCTTTCGTCATCAAGCAATCCAAACTCACTCGTATAACCGCTGATAACTTCTCGCGCCGCATCTCGCGGATCATTTTTATCCAATCCGACGTACGCTAGCGCGATTGCGAGATCGCCGACAGTGTAGCTGTAAACCATATCTCCGAAATCGATCAAGCCGGAAACAATCATAGTCTCGGGATCGACCAGCACGTTGTAATCGTTCGCATCGCTGTGAATCACGCTTCGGCGCAAATTGATTTCAGGTTCGAACCGGCATTTGAAAACAAGCTCACGCAGCTTCGGTTCGTTAATAAGCGGGCCATAGTCATCAAGTATTCGATTGCCGTTTGACAAATCCCAATGAAAGTCACGATGAACTGCCGGATGATCGAAGTCTGCCAGCGCGTGGGTCAACCGGCCGAGCTTGCGGCCGAGATCGTGTAGCAATCCGGGCGAGTGCGGCTTGATCTCTGCTAGTGGAACACCGGGTAGATAATCAACCAAGCGTACAAAGTGAGTCGCTCCACTTGTTGTTTCAACCGCTGCAATCTCTTCGCCTGAAGCAGCCGGCACAAGGCGCTGGCAAAACGTGACGCGCGTTGCCAGGTGTTTCAGAGCTGAGTTTTGTGCTTCAAGAAACGCGCGCTCTTCGAGAGCATTGCCGATCTTAAGTACGAACTTTTCACCCGACGCGTTACTTACCAGAAAATTCTGATCGCGTTCGCTCGGCAACTGCCGCGCGCTCGCGCGCATACCGAAGAGATCCTCGACTATCGCTTCAGCCGCGTCGATGTTGAATTTGGGAACATCCACCGATTACACAGATTACACAGAATCAGTGTAATCTGCGTAATCTGCGGATAGGAGGCCCACGAATGTTTCGCTCTTGCGTGCTCTTGCTCGTGTTTGCTGTTTCTGCTCTGGCGCAGTCGACCGTCGATCCTGCGTTCTTCAACGGACTGCGTTACCGGCTCGTTGGCCCATCGAGAGGCGGGCGCGTTACGACCGTTACAGGAGTTCCTTCACAGCCAAAAACGTTCTACATGGGAGTCGCCAGTGGCGGTCTGTTTCGCACGATTGACAGTGGCGCTACCTGGACACCTATCACCGATGGCAAAGTCCCACTCGGCTCGACCGGATCTGTCGCCGTGGCCGATTCCGATCCGAATATTATTTACCTCGGCACTGGTTCAGACAGCGTGCGCAGTAACGTCTCAACCGGACGCGGCATGTACAAGTCGAGCGACGGTGGACAAACGTGGAAATTTATCGGTCTTTATAACGCCGGACAGATTGGCGCAGTCCGTATTCACCCGACGAACCCCGACATCGTGTGGGTATCGGCGGTGGGCGACATCTTCAAGTCGAACGAAGAGCGCGGCGTGTTCAAAACAACTGACGGTGGCCAGACGTGGCGCAAGGTTCTGTTTGTATCAGACAAAGTGGGCGCGATGGATGTCGAGTTACAACCCGGCAATCCGAACGTTGTTTATGCGTGGATGTCGCGACTCGAGCGCAAGCCATGGACGATCATCAGCGGCTCTCACGAAGGTGGTTTCTATAAAAGCACTGACGGTGGCGAACACTTTTCGAAGATCACTGCGGGACTTCCAACCGAGTTGATTGGCAAAGCCAATCTCGCCGTAACCGCCGCCAGTCCAAATCGAATCTATGCGCTCGCGGAAGCAAAACCCGGCGGCGGTTTTTACCGCTCCGACGATGCGGGACAAACGTGGGCGCTGATCAATTCTCAAGGCGCACTGATTCAACGACCGTTTTACTACACAACTCTCGGCGCCGATCCGTCGAACGCAGACGTGGTCTACGCCGGCGCTGAAGGCTTCTTCAAATCAATTGACGCCGGCAAGACGTTTACTCCGTTTCGCACTCCGCACGGCGACAATCATGACATCTGGATCAATCCCAAAGACAGCCAGATCATGATCCAGTCAAACGATGGCGGCGCCAACGTTTCGACCGACGGGGGTCGCACGTGGTCATCTCAAATGAATCAACCGACCGCCGAGATCTACGGCGTCTGGGTCGATAATCAGTTTCCTTACAAACTCTATGGCGCGCAGCAGGACAACACGACACTGATTATCTCCAGCCAGGCCGAGCCGTTTACCACGACCGATTGGCGCACCGGCCCGGGTTGTGAAACTGGTCCAATCATGCCTCATCCGTCGAATCCGGACATGGTCTATGGCTCGTGCAAGGGACAATACGGTGTGATGAATCTCAAGACCGGACAGGAGAAGAACTACTGGATCGGAGCGCAGTCGTTGTATGGAAATCCCGCGAGCGATCTGATTTATCGCATGCAGCGTGTGTCGCCGATGGCTACGTCGCCGCACGATCCGGAAGTGCTGTACTACGGATCGCAGTACGTGCATCGCACGCGCGATAAGGGAGTGACGTGGGAGAGAATCTCGCCTGACCTGACGGCGCATCCCGACTGTTGCCAGGGCATCAGCGGTGAACCGATCACGCGCGACATCACCGGCGAAGAGTTTTACAGCACGCTCTATGCGATAACGGAGTCGCCGCTCGAGAAAGGTGTGATCTGGACGGGGGCAAACGACGGGCCTTTTTACGTCACTCGCGATAACGGCAAGAAGTGGACGAATGTAACGCCGAAAGATCTGCCCCCGGGCGGGCGCGTGCAATATATCGAAGCGTCACCACATCGCAAGGGCGCGGCTTACTTCGCGGTCTATCGCTGGCTGCTCGGCGATTATCAGCCTTACATCTACCGGACGAACGATTACGGCGGCACTTGGACCAGGCTGACAGACGGTAAGAATGGCATTCCCGCCGATTGGCCCACGCGCGTGGTGCGCGAAGATCCCGATCGTGAAGGACTGCTTTATGCAGGCACGGAATTCGGGATGTTTATTTCATTTGACAACGGCGCGCATTGGCAGCCGTTTCAATTGAACTTGCCGAACGTTCCTGTCTCTGACATCAAGGTGCATCACAAGGACCTGATTGTGTCGACGCAAGGGAGAGCTATCTGGATTCTCGAC
>JBKPJS010000743.1:0-3749 GCA_046730815.1 Acidobacteriota bacterium | reverse complement strand
AAATTGGACCATATTTTTAAACCTCCAGGGGTCTTGCACGAAAGTACCCTGAGGCTCGGAGGCAAAATTGAGGGCACTTTTGTGCAAGCGCGTTACTTGGGCATCTTGGCGAGGCCGTGGCGGAAAGCGTAGATAATAAGCTCGAGCCGATCGGAGACCTCGAGCTTGGAGAAGACTGAGCTGAGGTGGTGGGTTACCGTAGTTTCACTGATAAACAATCTCTCGCCCACTTGCTTGTTCTTGAGACCTTCGCCGATCAGTGCGATGACTTCGCGTTCTCTGTCGGTGAGCGATTCGATCTTCGTGACTTCAGGGTCGACTGGCGATGGCCGATTGAACTCCTGGATCATGCTGCCCATCATCGATCGTTCGATCCATACCTCTCCTTCATTCACCTTCAGAATTGCTTTGAGAAGCTGATCGGCAGCATGCTCTTTCAACACAATTCCCATTGCGCCGCGCCGTATCGCACGTCGATGTGAATCCGGGTTTTGTACTCCCGTCAAAACCAACACGCGTGAGTTGGGGCTCGCCTCGCACAGCTCCGGCAGAAACGTCAATCCATCTTCATCACCGAGGACCAGATCCAAAATGATCACGTCCGGGCGCTCGCTCGTCGCGCGTTCTAGCGCTTCACTTTTGTTTCCTGCCTGGGCCACGACTCGCATCCGCTGATCGTGTTCAATCAACATACGCAAACCGCTGCGGATCATGACGTGGTCGTCAACAATCATTATGTTAATGGGTTTGGGGGTCATGAGTACTTCCAATACTGATTACTGTTAATGTTATAGCGGAATCGCAACCGCGACTACCGTGTAATTGTTATCATCAATCGATACCTTGGTTTGGCCTCCCAGCAGCGCCGCCCGCTCAACGATCGAGCGAGGCGTGAACAGGGTTTTCTTGTTGTGGTTCTCACCATCGAAACCGGGATCGCCGCTTCCCCCCGGTCGCGGATTCTTTATCTCCAGCAAAAATCTGCCTGCCTCACATGCGATTTCCACTCGAGCTTCGTTACAAAGAGCATGTCGTCTGACATTGCTCAATCCTTCCGCCACGATCTGAAATAGTTCTGCCGCCAACCGATCGTTGACCTCGACCTTGCCGTGCGCTTGCACGTCGACGTTTATGCCTGTGACTGAAGCAAATCTGGTGACGAAGCGTTGAATCGCCGGTAAGAGCACGTCCCGGCGCTCCTCACCCGCTCGCAACCCCCATACATAGCGCCGCATTTCTATCAATTCCTGATTAGTGAGATTCAGCAATTCCTCGACATTATCAAGGACGTCTGTGTTTCCCCCTCGCAGTTTCTGAGCGAGTGCGGCGATGCCGAGTTGTACCCCAATATACGGTTGAATAATGCTGTCGTGAATATCACGTGCGATACGCTGACGTTCCTGTTCGGCCGCGTCTGACGCGAGACTATCGACGAGCCGGATATTCTCCATTAGCGGGGTTATATGGTCCATCAACTGAAGCACAAAATCCACTGCCGAACTATCAAAACGATGAGGTGCGCCACATACATACAGCCGGCCGATCGGTTCATTATGATCGTGGACAGGCACGGACAAGTAGTTTGTGGTTTCGAGAGCGCTTGCCACTCGATCGCCGGCCCCTGAATTGCCCTGTATGAACTGCCGAGTATTCAGATCGAAGAATGATGTTTGCCCGTGCCCATCTTTGTGATGAATCACTGCTTGATAGGGTGAAGGCACGAGAAACAAAGCGGCCGCCTCGGCTCCTATTAGTGGCGGCGACGCTCCGGTCGCCTGGCTACCCCGCCTGATTCGATAAATCTGATATGAACCTCCACCTTCCTTTGCCAGCACCACCAACAGAGCACTGTCGGCATCGTAAAAAGCGCGAAGACTTTCCAGGATAGCGGTGACAGTGCGATCGATTCCGAATCGTGGATTGGAGAAGACAGTAACGTCCTTGAGCAGTTGCAGGCGGTTTCGCAAGTTGATTTTGAAACCACCCCATCGTGCGATCAGGAAACCAAGTATAAGCAATTGAATGGATCGCAACATGAGACGATTCAATTCAAAGTTATGGATCTCGGGTGCAGTCAACACACCAACGATCGTGAAGAGAGCAGCGGAAACGAGAGTTAGCCGTAACCCGGCCGAGTAACCCCAACCGAAGGAAGCGACGAGAATGGCGAAAAAGAAGAAATTAACAAAGATACTGCTCGTGCTACTGCTCAATGAGATCAGGACCAAATACCAGACCATGTCCAACCAATGCATGTATTGCGCGGGGATAAGATCGATGCGACGAAGCGATAAACTACAAATGACGGCGCTGTAGATTGTGTAAAGCGCAAGGACTATGTAAGTCAGCCGAAGGTAACGATCCGGCTCTGAGGGATCCATAAAAACGACCAACAGAGCAGTCGCGGCCAGCATAAGGCGCATTGTCGACACAAGCCGGAGGTTGATCCATTGCTCGGATAAGGGATCCGAATCGGAGTTGATGGTGTTGTTGAGGCTGGTACTCAAAGCAGATGCCTGCGGCGGAGATATTTATTCCGACAGGACTAACAGAATTGACATCTTGCTCATCCTGAAAATCCTGTAATCGTGTCTTCCAGCTCTTATGACTTCGGAGCGAAGTAGCCGACGCGAGTATGGCTTTGGTAAGCGGGGTTCGTCATCTCTACACGGACGCGGCGAAAACCTCCATCACGCGCCTTGTTCAAAGGTGTGTAGTAGAGCGCGTACTGGTGACGCAACTCTTCAGCCACCTCTGCATACGTGGCCTCGAGTCCGGCGAAACTTTGCGGTTTATACAAACGACCACCAGTTGTGGCGGTGAGTTGCGCAAGCATCTGCTCGCTTAAATCCAAAACGCGAAGTCCTTCACGCAGGTCGTCGATGCGAATCTGATTAAACCGGACCGCCGAGGCCGGTCCCCCTGTTAGCGAGTCCAGCTCAGCGCGTTTCGTGGCGCGGGATATTTCAGTGTTGCTCACCACATAGACACTGACCTGCGCTTTCAATAGTGCTTGCACTGCTGTTTCGAGCGTCGAAGTGCCACGTCCACTATCGATACCGTCTGACAAGACGATGATCGCTCGACGTGATTTGGTGTCGCCAAACTGCTCGCGCGCAGCAAGCAACAGGGCATCGTTAAAGCGCGTGAACATTCCCGGTTCAATACGGTCCAACGCGCGCCGCAACTGAAATCGACTGTGAGTCCAGTCTTGTAAGAGTTCGACCCGATCGTCAAATTTGATCAGGCTGATGCGATCTTCATTCGTCAGTCGACCGGCAAAGCCTTCGGCAGCACGCCGGAAATCATCGATATTGCTTGCCACTGACGACGACGCGTCGACCATTAACACCACATCAACGGGCACCTGGCGCAACGCGAGATCACTCAACGGTTGCTCACTATCGTTTTCGAAAACACGAAAGTCATTACGCGTCAATTCATTTACCAGGCGGCCACTTCCGTCGCGCACTGTGACGGGTATCATGACTTCGGTGGTATTTACCGAAATGACGTCGCCCGGAGTAACTTCCTGGTTCTCAGGCTTCTGCCGCAAAGTCGGCACCGGTGGCGGCGCACCAAGCGCGTCGGGCGTAGGCGTCGGAGATGCTTTTGATTGAGAAGCTGGTTTTGGTTTCAGGGCGCGAGGTGAAGTTCGTTTCTGCGCTGTGGTGACAAAGGTGTGCGGCAACAACAAAAGTGCCGCCAGCGTGAACAGCAGCACAAGTACCCGCAACCCACTCTTTCTG
>JBKPJS010000742.1:0-13090 GCA_046730815.1 Acidobacteriota bacterium | reverse complement strand
GCTACCTCAACTTTTATCTCGTGCCACTTGCCGCGCGGGCTGTCGCCTTTCGGTTGATACGCGACCGTGTAAAGCGTGCGCAGATTCGCGGCCACCTCGCGATATAGCTGAGCCATGTGTTCCAGCCGGTTGATTTCGTTCAGACGTCCACCAGTGCGATCGGCAAGCGATTGCAAACGTGCGCGCGCGGCTGCATAGATGCCGATGATGTTCGGCGTGGGCATAGGCAGTCTACGCGGATCACCGGATGGCAAAGCGAGGGGATAGATAGTCACGCCCTGGCGATCCGCCGACGCAAGCACACTATTCAGGTCTGAGCTCGCGTCCGGTTTAATCGCCGCAATCGCCTCTTCATCAGTTTGCGCTTTCGACACCACAGCACGATCCGCGTTGCGCAGATGCGTATCCAATCCATCGGTAAGGACCACGATCGCTTTGCGCCGCTTGTCTTCTTTCTGCAACTCTCTCAACGCATACTTCAATGCTTCATAAAAATGGGTTTCACCCGCGCCCTGGGCAATCTCGATTGCATACGCCGTCTTCTGACGATCAACAGTAAACCCCGTCAACGACTTAACATCTTTATTGAACTGGATAACCGCAACACGATCCTCGGGCGCGAGTGCGTCGAGAAAACGCTGGCTCGCAAGTTTCAACTGCTGGCGAAAATTGACCGTCGAGCCGGACATGTCGAGCAGCAACACAAGACTGAACGGCGCATCAACTGGTTCGAAATGTTGGATCGGCTGCTTCACTCCATCTTCGTAGACGACAAAATCGTTCTTTGTCAATGAGGTGACGGCGCGACCTTGTTTATCGACTACGCCGATATTCAACTGCACGAGGGACGTCTCGGTACGAACGATGTCGTCCACTTCCTGGGCATCTGCCTGGGCGAAGCTGAAAAGCCCCAGAAGCGCAACAAATAGGACCTGATAAAAATATCTTTTGGATTGCATGGATAAATCGGCCTGCAAGTATGCCCGCCCGTATTTACTTTTTCAAACGTGCTGATTTCGGACGCCGCGGAGGGAAAATCGGTTGCTTTTGCCGCGATGGCTTATAATGCCGGCCAGGAAAGGGCCTCACAGATTTGTCGCTCCTCACGAATTATCGTCCAAACTTCTGTTCCGAATGTGGCGACAAGATCGTGCGCCTGCGTTGGCGTGTTTGGACGAGCCGGAGATTCTGCGACAAGTGTTTCTCGCGTTTTATTAGAGCGCACTGGCTGCAACGCTCCTTTGCTGTAATCGCGCTGGTGTCCTTGGGAATGTTGATCGGACGTGCGTGCAGACGCGAGCGGCCGCCGCTCGTGATTCAGCGAACTGTAACCAGCCCGGCGCAGACTGCCGCTCAAGCTCCAGTGGCTCCGGTGGCTAGCGAACAGCTTTACTTATGCGGAGCGCGAACGAAGAAAGGCACGCCTTGCTCACGACGTGTGCATGGTCCAGTGCGTTGCTGGCAGCACAAAGGGGCAGCCGCAATGTTGCCCGCGGAAAAATTGATTGTTAAGGAATAGAGCCGCAGATTTACGCAGATCAGAGTTTATCTGCGTAGATCTGCGGCTTAAAAACCAAGGCGAGTTAATCCTGTTGAGAAGCTTTGGAAGTCTGCCGGTTATTGATCGTCTTCACCGGAGGCGCAGGCTTCGGAGGCAGCTTCACTGGTTGTTTCAACTTCGCCATGACCTCCGCAATCGCGCGTTCGAGCTGCGGATCCTTGCCGGCAATCACTGACTGCGGATCGTTATCAACCTCGATATCCGGATCGACACCGTAACCTTCAATAATCCACTCGCCAGTCTTACTGGCAAATCCCGATTCGGGAACGTTGACCGAGCCACCATCGATCAATTGTCCTCGATTCGTGATGCCGACTACGCCGCCCCACGAACGCTTCCCAATCAATGGTCCAAGTCCAGCTTCACGAAACATTGCCGGGAAGATGTCGCCGTCCGAGGCAGAGTTCTCATCCAAAAGCGCGGCCATCGGACCGATGAAAACTCCGTCAGGATAAGTGGACGCATCGTCGTTTGTCCGTGAATAGCTGAGCGCCAGCACCTTTCGCCGCAGCCGCTCGAGGAGCATGCGCGACACGTTGCCGCCGCCGTTCGCACGCACGTCGACAATCAGCGCTTCCTTACGCAATTGCGGGTAGTACCACTTGATAAACTCCCGAATTCCATTGGCGCCCATGTCGGGAACGTGAAGATAACCAACACGGCCGTTCGTCGCCTTGCTTACCTTCTCACGGTTGTGGTCCACCCAGTCGAGATAGATTAGGTTTTGCTCATCGCCAATCGGCTTGTAAGAGACTGTCCGCGCTCCCTGCATGGATGGAACTTTGTTTAGCGTGAGCTGGACCGGATTGTCGGCTTTGTTTCTTAACAGGCGATACGGATCGTCCGTCGCTTTCAACTCTTCACCGTCAATCGCCAACACGTAATCGCCCACACTCGCATTCACACCAACTTCAGTGAGCGGCGAGCGATAGATGTCTTCCGAGTTATCACCTGCGAAGATTTTGGCGATGCGATACCGCCCGGCCTGTTTATCGAACTCAAAACGCGCGCCCGGCAATCCGTAGCGGGGCCGCGGTGGAATTTGGAAATCTCCGCCATCGATATACGCGTGCTGCACGGTGAGCTCGGCAATCATTTCGCCGATGACGTAGTTGAGATCGGAACGATGGGCCACGTACTTGAGCAGAGGCTTGTACTGCTCACGCAAAGCGACCCAATCGTAACCGTGCATGTTCGACACGTAGAACCAATCGCGGTAGCGGCGCCAAACTTCATTGAAGATTTGATTCCACTCTTCGACCGGTACGCGATCGACAGCAAGTCCGGTCGTCGCAACTGCCTTCTTTGTTCTTTCACCGGTCGGCGTCGCGTCGTAAAGATTGAAATTAGGTCCCTGCCCTACTAAAACTTTTGAGCCGTCGTCCGAAAGAATGTATCCGCGAACATCGTCCACCAAAGTAGTTTCCTTGCGATCCTTCAACGCATAAATTCGCAATGACGTATTGCGATCGCCCTGGCGGCCGTAATAACCTGCGCCACCAATCATGTAAAGAAGGTGCCCCGTTTTTGCCGCTAATCCAAAGTAGTTGTCGGCCCCGACCGGCACACGCGCGACCCGATTTGAAATACCATCGAAATCGATCGTTAGCGTTAGCGGCGGCTTTGGCGCCGCTTCGGATTTCGCTTCAGCCGGAGGTGCATCAGCAGGTTTCTCAGGAGATGGTGCAGGAGAGGCCGCAGGCTTCGGCGACTCTTCGGGTTTTGCTATTGTCACTTCATCGCTTTCGGGCGGAAAAGGATGCTTGACGTCTTTACGCAATGCCGCGGCGTAGATGTAAGTCGGGCGGTTGGTGGCGTAGTTGAATTCGATGTTAGAAAGTTGCGGGGCAAACTCTCTATCACTCAAAAAGTAAAGATAGTTTCCCTGCGGATCCCAGGAGGGATTGTAGGAGTTGAAATACTCCTCAGTAATACGCCGCAACTGCCCATCCGCCGCACTCCAAACAAATACAGATGTAAACAGATTCGGGTTGGGCATCGTGAACGCCAGGAAATTTCCTCGTGGAGACCACGTGTAATCCAGAATTTGTCCACGCGGGGAATCAGTAATCTCGACAATTTTGCGATCGGCTATCGTGAGGACGTAGAGTTTCCCGTCTTTGTCACTGAACGCAATGCGTTTTCCATCAGGCGCCCAGTCAGGCCTGTAACGCATCGCTGAGCCGCCACTCGTGATCTGTTCGGCAGGCTTCGAGCCATCCTGCGGCACAATGTAAATTTCTTCTTCGCCGGTCTTATCTGAGATGAACGCTATCCGTGAGCCGTCAGGCGACCAAGCGGGCCACTTATCATGCGCGCCAGATGAATCAGTTAAATTCCGGGTTGGACCTTTTTCAATCGGTGCACTGAAGATATCGCCGCGAGCGGCGAATAACGCGCGTTCACCTTTTGGACTCAAATTAACTGTTTCGATCAAATTCGCCGCCGACACTCGACTCGGCCTCCGCGCGTTACCTTCATCAGGAACATTGATCGATATCGGCGTACTCTTTCTGCTGCGGGCATCGAGCACTTGTAGCTCGCCGTCCAACTCGTAAACGATCTGGCCTTCATTATCTGAGCTGGGCCAACGTACGTCCCACGGTCTGTTACTCGTGACCTGGGTCGTCTTCCCGCTCGAGATGCTATACGCATAAAGATTAAAGTGCCCATCGCGATCCGAGTTAAAGAAAATCGTGTCGCCCACCCACATCGCATCCCGCGTGGCTCGTGGTCCCTCGGTGATGCGCTTTGCAGAGTTGTTGTTCAAGTTAAAGATGTAAAGCTGATTGGCCTGGCCGCCGCCGTAACGCTTTTCTGATCGGAAGTCGCGCGATTGCGGCGAGTAAACTATTTCATCGTTGTTTGGCGACAAATCACCGGAACCCGCGGTGGGCATCGGGAAGGCAGCAGCTGGACCTCCGTCGATGGAAACTGAATACAAGCGTGCAATCGGAAGTGACCATGAGTCTCGAAGAGATCGGAAAATGATTTGCTTGCCATCCCTGGTCCAACCAAAAACCTGGTTGTCCCAGCCCCAGCGCGGCGCGAGCGGCCCGCGCGCAGGATAGAACGTCAGTTGGCGCGGTTCGCCGCCGGAAGTAGGAACAACGTAAACCTGTTCGTCGCCGTCGTACTGTCCCGTGAAAGCGACCCACTTTCCGTCAGGCGAGAATTTTCCAAACAGTTCGACGCCGGGGTGCGAAGTTAAACGCACGGCGGAACCGCCGCTCGAAGGCGCGGTCCATAAATCACCCGCGTAAGTGAAGACCACCCGATCGCCACGGATATCAGGAAAGCGCAAGAGCTTTGTCTGTGAGTACGCTGTGATTGAGATGATAAGGACGCCGGCAATAAGCAGTACACTACGCATGAAGTTTGTGAACAACGGAAACCTCCTCGGGATTCTTTGGGCGGAAAGTCGGTTTACAGGATTTACAAGATTAGACATGATTTACATGTTCATCCTGAAAAATCATGTAAATCCTGTAAGCTACTTCCGATTTTTGAACGCTTCATTCAATTCTGTGTGCCTACTGGTTAACACCACCGGACGGCCATCTATAAACAAATATCTTATGTGCGAGCGAATCTCGAGCAGGTCGCCGTCCGTGATAACCAGATTTGCCATCTTCCCGGCTTCAATTGAGCCTAGACGATCCGCGACATTCAGTATCTGCGCCGGGTAAAGCGTGACTGCCTTCACCGCGTCCGCCTTCGAGAGGCCGAACGCCGCCGCCATACCTGCATATTGAGCTAGATTTCGTACTTCGGGCCCGCTGTCGCCAGTGGAAATACAGAAACGCACTCCGGCCTGTTGAAGTTTCGCCGGATTCTCAAACAGTGCGTCGTAGGCGTCGTCTTCACGGCTTGGAAGTGAGAACACACCCGTTAGAATTACCGGCACGTTCTTCTCCTTCAACAAGCTCGCTACCTTCCACGCATCGTTGCCGCCGAGAATGATTGGCTTCAACTTCATCTCTTCGGCGAACCGGATGGCCCCACGAATCTCTGCTTCGCGATCTGCACGAAAGATTACCGGCTGTTCTCCACGAACGTACGGAACGAGCGATTCGAGCACAACGTTCCTGTCGGGACGCGGCAACGATTTGTCTTTAGCGTAAGCATCTTGCGCGCGGCCGTAGGCTTCCGCATCGCGCAACATCTTCCGAATTTGATCGACCTGTCGCTCGTTGGCAGTCAGTGTTTCAGAGAGATTCGCGGGCTGCTGTTGGAATCCACCAAAACCACCACCACCGCCGCCGATGCGCGGGTAATCGATCACGAGCGCCGCCTGCGGGACCACCGCCATTTCTTTCGGCGAAGTGCCGAGCAGATTTATCAGTGCAGCCTGTCCGGAGATCAATCCGCCTGTGGGCGCCGTCAAGGTGTTTGTTATACCCTCAACTCGCGTGACCGCGATGTGCGCGCTGTGTGGATTGACTGCGATGATCGCTTTGGCGTTGGGGTTTAGATCGCCGACTTCGGCAGTATCGACAGTGCCATTCGCGCCTTGTGGAACTTCGACGAGTCCCATGTTCGTCCCCGCGTCGATCATTCCGGGATACACAGACAGGCCTTGCCCATCGATCGTTTGCGCGCCAGCAGGAACGGTTACAGTAGCGCCCACGGCTTCGATCTTGCCATCGCGAATTACAACCGTGCCGTTTTCGATTTCCGGCCCACTCACCGTTACGATCCGGGCATTACGGATTGCAAACACGCCGCGCGGTGGAATCACGCCCTGCTGCGTCGTGGGATTTCCGATCTGCTGGGCCACTACCGAACCAGCGAAAAGAAGTAGTACAACCAGGCTCCTCATTTGTCTCTCCCATTCATTGCCGATTGCCGATTTCCAATTTGCGATTGTTATTAAATCGGCAATAACCTACGGCTTGTCGATCTCAATATCATCGTCCTCATGCTTGCTTGGACGACGACGAGGCGTTTGCGGCGACTGCCCTTGGGTCCGTGGTTTATTCGGCTCCGCCTGCTCCAAACGCGCACGCTCCTTCGCAAGCTCTGGACGCCGCGCAATGTCCTGTTCACGATCAAAGAAAACGACGCCGTCGATAATTGTCTTGTCAACGCGTGAATAGACGCTGAACGGATGCCCGTTCCAGATTGCGACGTCGGCATCTTTGCCGACCTCGATTGAACCAACGCGGTCTTGAATACCGAGTTGAATCGCCGGATTGAGCGTGACAAGTTTCAGTGCCTGTTCTTCGGTGAGGTCGCCCCAATGCATCGCCTTGGCAGCTTCGATATTCAATCGTCGCGCGCGTTCGTCGGAGTCAGAGTTCATTGAAACAACCACTCCGGCGCGAGTCATGATCGCCGCGTTGTAAGGGATGGCATCGTAAGCTTCGATCTTGTAACCCCAGGAATCGGCAAAGATCGAAGCGCCTGCGCCGTGCGCCGCGATCTCTTTTGCCACTTTGTAACCTTCAAGCGCATGCTGGAACGTTTTGATCTTGAAGCCAAACTCGTCGGCGAGATTGATCAGCATCAGAATCTCGCTCGCGATGTAGCAGTGTGCGTGAACGTAGCGTTTGCCTTCCAAAATCTCCACGAGGGGCTCGAGTTGTAAATCGCGGCGCGGCGGTATCAAGTTTTTATCGTTCTTTGCCGCCGCACGGTATTCATCCCACGTACGCTTGTAATCACGCGCGCGCGTAAACGCGTCGCGAATAACTTCTTCAACGCCCATGCGCGTGCTTGGATAACGGCGTGGACCGCCGGGCTGCGGGTTAAAGTTGGACCGCTTGACGTTTTCACCGAGCGCAAACTTGATCCCCGGCATCGCACCGGGAAAAAGAAACTCGCTCGCGGGCCGGCCATATTTGATCTTGACCACCGTATTCAACCCGCCAATCGGGTTGGCGGAGCCGTGCAGAAGATTGAGAGTGGTGACGCCTCCGGCAAGCTCGCGATAAAGATCCGCGTCAGTCGGATTCATCACGTCTTCCGTTCGCACCATCGAGGTGACCGCGAGTGTGCCTTCGTTGATGGAGTCCAGCATCGAGTGAGAGTGACAGTCGATGATGCCCGGCATGACGTATTTGCCTGTGCCGTCGATGATACGCGCGTTTGCGGAAGCGTTGAGGTTCTTACCCACCGCGGCAATCTTGCCGTTACGCAGGAGCACGTCAGTGTTCTGGAGCGTGCCGTGGGTAATGGTCAGCACGGTGGCATTGCGAATGAGCGTTTCAGGTGAAGCTTGTCTTTGCGCGCGGACGGCACATGCTGGCAACGTGCCGGCGATCGCGAAAAACAGGAGCCTGGCGATGAGTCGTTTCATTGTTTACTCCAAAATAAAATTGAGGTAGTTCCTAACCACAAAGACACCACATTTGTGTCTTAGGGCCTTGGTGGTTCCCCTGAGCGCGTGGCTGTAAATGTTCCCGGCGCGGAACCAACAATCGCAACGCTTCCTCGGATCTGGTTATTCTCGAACCGGCCTGTAAACGTCGCTTCTTTGGTTTGACCCTCGACATTCAAAGCGACAGTAAAGCGGACTTCGCCGGCGCTCGTAGTTGATGCATTTGAGATCTCGCCTGCTCCAAGCGGCCCCGAGATAGATCCCGTCAAACGATCTCCCTCTTGCTGCAAAGTCAACGTAATCGTCCGGTCGCCCTGGCCCAGGTTGATGTTGACGGACCACTGTCCGCTCAGACTATTACGACTTGGACCACCTCTTTCGGGCGGTTTGAGATCGATTGGTCGACCATCGATAAACACGTGAGCGACGCGACTGTTACGATCAAACAGATCGCCGCGCATCACCGTCAGATTGGCAATCTTGCCGGGCTCAATCGATCCGAGTTGATTCTCCACCCCTAAGATCTGTGCGGGCCAAATCGTGAAAGCACGCAAGGCGTCGGTTGCGGAAAGACCGTTTTCGATCGTTCGCGCGGCGTTGGGTAAGAGCTCCGTCATATCCGTCAGCGAACCCGATTGAAATGCAAAGCGCACACCAGCCTTCGCGAGCTTGCCTGCGGTTTGTTGTGCATCGACGCGCTCGCGCAGCACGCGCAACGGCTCGGGATCTGCTTCGGGTATCGCAGCGGTGGTGCGTCTTGGCAAATTCAGCGACAGCAGCACCGGCACATTCTGTTTCAATAAACGTTCCGTAAGTCGATCCGACTCGCGGCCTCCGGCAATGATGAGACGGAGTTTGAACTCGGACGCGAGGTCGAGCGCGCGACTGATTTCGCGTTCGCTGTTGGCCAACATCACGACCGGCATACGTCCTTCGATTACCGGCACGAGGGCCGCGAGAGATCGGTCAACTTCGGGCCGGCGCGTACCACGCGGATTTCGATCGTAGATCTGCATCGAATCGCGATAACGTTGGGCGTCGAGCATCATTTGTCGCAACGCTGCAAAGACACCCAGGAGAGATCCGGGATAACCACCACGCAGCGGCGTAAAACCGACGTGCATGGCCACCGGTGAGCGCACGATCATCTGCTGCGGCGTGTCGCCTGCCAGATTGATCAATGCCGACTGGCCCATCCAGATCCCGGAATGCGGCAGCGTGAGCGCAGTTGTGATGCCGGCGTTTCGCGAGGATTCGATCTCATTGCCGCCAGGTCGAATAAGCTCTTCGACCATAACTTCCGGTTGCAAACCCGGCGGCTGAGTAGAGTTTGGTCCACCCACTGGTCGAGGCGGTGGCGGTGCGAAGAAACCACCACCTCCGAACGCAGGAGAAGGCGAAGGAGCAGCTTCGGGCAGCGCGAGATTCGTGTAGGAGTCGATCAGGCCCGGATAGACGGTCAAGCCAGTGCCGTCGACGATGCGCGCGTCAGGCGGAGCGTTGACGTTCGCGCCGGCCGCGGCGATCAATCCATTGCGAATCACAACCGTGCCGCGATCGATCGTCGCTCCCGAGACGGTCACGATGCGGGCATTTGTGATTGCGTACGTGTCGATGGCGCTGCGTTGCGCACTGGTGGTTGGAAACAAAAAGATCGAAGCGAAAGACAGCGCGAAGAAGACGACGATAAGGCGCACGTTTGGCATAACCAAATCCCCATCAATTGGATTTGCGAAAAGCAAAGCGCTCGCTGGTTAAGAAGCCGCCAGCAAACTCTGTTTTAGGAAAGAGACAAAAGCTTAGCGTAAGAATGGTGCGTGAGGGAAGTGCGGAAGTGGGTCGAAATTATTGTAGGGGGGCGGCCCTCCGTGGCCGCCCGTGTTGCGAGCCTGTCGTCGTTACTGAGACGGGTGGCCACGGAGGGCCACCCCTATAATAGTTTGGGAGCTCCGTGGAGTTACCGGTTAGCGTTGCCCCTGCGATTGGCATTCGCATTTGCGTTGGCATTGCGGTTCGCGTTCGCGTTTGCGTTGCCAGCCGAGACCTTCAACAGGTTCTTCACGCTCGTAACGCCGTCAACAGCTTTCGCCACAGATTCGGCCTTGGCTTTTTGAGCCGCAGTCGCAACCGTACCCGATAGCGTGACGACATTCTTATCGACGTCAACGTTGATCGTCGAATCGCGCAGGTCGTCGGCAGCGGCGAGATCAAAACGCGTCTTCACCCAGAGCCAGCCGTCGTTCAAACCGGTGCCGACGGTTCGCCCTGACTCTTTCGCTTCCCGGTTGTATCTTTCTTTATCGCGTTCATACTCTTCACGCGTCGGCGCTCTTCTTGTGTTCGTGTTGGCGTTTGCGACAGTCGCCGGCGTGACTGTTGCCGTTGCGTTGGCATTGGCGTTGGCATTCACAAGGCTGTTGTTGTTAGCCGTGTTGTCACAACCCGGTAGCACTATTGCAAGCGCGGCCAATGCTATGAGTCCTGTAAGTCTGCGTCTCATCTGCTAATCCTCCTCGTACTAAACAGAAGCTAGTTTGAAAAACATACGTTGCTAAAGGAGGAAGCAAACTATGGGCCAAGGCGCAGAAATGACTGAGAGGATTTACAAAATTGACAGGATTGTCACCATTTGACAGTGCCTTCTTTGGTGGTGTCGATTTCAGCGCTTTGAGGGACTTCGCCGAACAGGAAGCCTTTGATGTTATCGAAGAGAAAGTTTTGTGCGTCAGGGTTGGTGAGATCCAGACCGTAGTGATTAATGATCTGTGTTTGCTTTTGCAGCCATCCGCTCCAGCAAGGCTGGCAGATTTCTGCTGCAATGCGCTGCCCGAGCGCGTTGGGAAATGGCGCGAATGCGAGCCCCGGACGATTCTCGCCGCAATGTGTGCATTTGATAGTGTCAGCCATGTCTTAACCTCCTTGTTGAGCCGCGCGAATGGCTGCAATGGTAGCATCATCCTTCGGCTTGAATAAGCCGAGCGGGCGCACGTCGCTGTGCCGCAGAATTCCCTTAGCGTCGATTACAAAAACAGATCGCGCAACCTTGCCCGGAATCAACGAGCGCGCACCATAAAGCTTCGAAGCAGCGCCATCCGAATCCGACAGCAGACGCAAAGGAAGATCGTGATGCGCCGCAAACTTCTGGTGCGACTCAACTGAGTCAGTCGAGATCCCAACCACCTCCGCGCCGGTCGCGAGGTAGTCGTCCCAACGATCGCGCACTGAGCACATCTGTTTCGTGCAAATCGGCGTTTCATCGCCCGGATAGAAAAGCAGTACGACGGTTTTCCCGCGATGATCAGACAAGCGCCAGTTGTCGCCGTTTGCATCTTTAAGCGTAAAATCCGGCGCCGGCGTATTGAGAGATGGCTTCGTCATTTAATCAGCCCTGCGAGAATGGTCAGCGCTTCCTGGATCTCCTCATCCGTGTTGAAGAAATGTGGTGACACACGCAGCCCGACGCGCGGGCGCCAATCGACGAACACTCTTTGCTCCGCCAACTGTTCGACCACCATTGACGCATCCTCGACTCCGATCATCACTGATCCGCCGCGCTGGTTCTTTTCGAGAGGCGTGTTGACGCGCCAACCCCGCTCCAGCGCAAAATCGATCATCAACTGAGTTCTTCGTTCTGATTCGGCAGCAATTTCAGAGATGCCAACTGCCTCGATGATTTCGAGCCCGGGTATCGTTGAGTAGAGCGCGGGAATGCTGGGTGTTCCCTGCGCAAAACGTCGCACCGATCTCGCATAACGCATCGGCGCGTGCGCAAAATCAAACGGCGAATCATGAGCAACCCAGCCAGTCAGCCGTGGCCGCAGATCTCTTTGCAGCTCCGGCCGCACGTACAAGTAGCCGCACGAGGGACCGCCGCAAAGCCATTTGATCGAGCCGCCGATCAGGAAGTCGACGTTCCACTCAGCAGCATTCAGTTGGAGCACCCCGGCAGACTGGTAGACATCCAGCAACACCAGCGCGCCTTTCTCGTGCGCCCGCTTTGCAATCGCCGGCGCATCGACGCGATATGAGCTGCAATAAGACGTGTGGGCCAGCGCGACAAGGCATGTTTCACTGTCAATCGCCTCGAGGATTCTGTCCAGCGGTACTGAGATTCCATCGTCTGAAGGAACGACTTCAATTCTGGCGCCAATGTGACGCTGCGCGTCCCAGAAGTATTCCATCGAAGGGAAGTCGAGCGCAGTCGTCACCACTTTGTTTCTGCTTGTGTTGAAATCAAAGCATGAGGCGACGGTCGCCAGTGCAATTGACGCATTTGGCTGGATCTGAACTGAGCCCTCCGCGCCACCGAGAATTCGCGCAATGCGGTCGCCGACGCGCCGCGATAGTGTCCACCAACTCGTCGCCCACGCATCTTCGCTCGTGTGATGTTCCCAGGCGTCGAAGTAGGCGATCATCGACTCACGCGCGGCACGAGGCACTGGACCAAGGCTGTGACTGAGCAGATGAATGCCCGAAGCTAAGGTGGGAAATTGATTGCGGCGCCGGTCCATGATCATTAGACAGGATTTTCAGGATTTACAGGACTCTTGTAACGTTTTTTCCAGTCCGAGTGGATCTTTCGAAAGCCTATCGAAAACACCTTTTGCTTCATCGCCAATCGGCGGATCGTGTCGCTCCTCACGAATCGCAGCGAGAATCTCCGCGGCCACAAACTCTTTCGTCATCTTCGGCACGTTCGCGCCACGGCTCATGTCAGTATCAATCGTCGTCGGCATCACCGTGATAACACGAACTCCATGATCGGAGAGATATGCGCGCAAAGCCTGGCCCAACGACAACAATGCCGCCTTTGTTGCGCAATACGTACCGACAATCGGAAGATTCACTTTCGCAAAAGCAGTCGCGATGTTGACGATCATCCCGTCGTGCTTCGCGATCATTCCGGGAGCAATCGCTCGCGTCACGCGCAACACGCCAAGATAGTTCACCGCCAGTTCATCCTGGATGCTCGAGAAATCCATTGTCAGGGGATTGCCAAAACCAGCAACGCCCGCGTTATTGATCAGGACGTCGATCGCGCCCATTCCCGCTACCACTTCAATATCTCGCTCGCTCGTCACATCCAATTGCACCGGAGTCACACGCTCAGACTTCAACGCCTCTCGATCTTTGCGCTTGCGAACTCCGGCAATTACTTCGCTCGCACCTGCATCGACAAACGCCGAGACGAGCGCGCGACCGAGCCC
>JBKPJS010000741.1:0-9967 GCA_046730815.1 Acidobacteriota bacterium | reverse complement strand
ATTTTGCACCCTGCTGGTAACACGCTGAGACTGCGCTGCCGGTGCAGACCATCGAGTTCGTCGACTTGCCGAAGATGAGACCCGGACCACCAGTGGCGATGATCACGGCGTCCGCGGGAAACGCTTTGAGCTCGAGTGTTTGAAGATTCATCGCGATCAGTCCACGACAAACCTGGTGATCGTCAAGAACCAGCGACAGCATCTCCCAATGTTCAAACTTCCGCACTTTGCCGTTAACTTCGTAGCGCCGTACTTGTTCGTCCAGGGCATAAAGCAGTTGTTGGCCCGTCGAAGCGCCGGCGAAAGCAGTGCGATGATGTTTAGTGCCGCCGAAACGACGGAAGTCGAGTAAACCTTCGTTGGTGCGCGAGAAGGGAACACCCATACGATCGAACAGGTAAATAATCGACGGCGCCATTTCGCACATGGCTTTCGCCGGAGGTTGATTGGTGAGGAAGTCGCCGCCATAAACCGTGTCGTCGAAGTGTTCCCAGGTGGAGTCGCCTTCGCCCTTCGTGTTGACCGCGCCGTTGATGCCGCCTTGTGCGCACACAGAATGAGAGCGCTTCACCGGCACCACGGAAAATAGATCCACTGCGTGGCCACCTTCCGCGATCTTCATTGCAGCGGCCAGTCCTGCGAGCCCGCCGCCGACAATCGCGATCTTCATCCCGTTACTGACCATTAATAAATAATTCCTCCTAACAATCCGCCCGGACGTATAAAAGCGACAGCCGCGTTGATGCCCACGAGCAGCAACACCACTCCAAAACCGATGCAGGCGTAACCAGTCAAACGCTGCGCGCGCTCACCAATCGTGATTCCCCAGTCAACGAGAAATAGCCAGATGCCATTCGCCAGGTGCCAGACTGTTGCCGTGATGCCGATCATGTAGACGATGAAGATCGGTATCATGCGAAACTCACCGGCCACGATATCGAAAGCTTTGTCCGGATGATGGGCCACGGACATCGTGTTTAGTCCAGGGACCATTCCAAACCGAAAGTTGAGCAGGTGAAAAGTGATAAAAAAGAACAGGATGACGCCGGTTATTCGCTGGATCAGGTAAAACCAGTTGCGCGAATACGGATACGCGAGGTTATTCGGCCGCGCTTCGACCGTGATCACCAGGCCATAGACCGCGTGGTAGATTAGCGGAATAAAAATGCCGCCAATTTCGACGAAAAGAATGTAGGGAATGGATTGCAGATCGTCGACGGCGCTGTTGAAGTCGCCCGGGCCGGTAAGCGCCTTTGAGTTCGTGTAAAAATGTTCTAAAAGAAAGATTCCAAGGGGGAAAATACCGGAAAGCTGATGCAGCTTGCGCAGGATGAAAGTCCTGCTCAAACGAATAGCCAAGAATGCACTCCTTTGCCGAAAAGCTTTGACCGCGACGCGAGTCGAGTTGGGTCAGGCAGGTTGTAAATGAGTTTGTACAAGAGCAAGTTGAATTATATTGAGAAGTTGACGAAATGCAAAACTCGCTAGTTAGAAGTCATGTAAATCATGTCTAATCTTGTAAAAATAACTTTCAGCAATGAATGATCTCACAGTAATTGCCGAGTTGATTCGGAAGCGAAAGGTTTCGTCGGTTGAGGTGGCGGAGGCGCATCTCGAGCGGATCTCCAGGCTGAATCCGGTGCTGAATGCAATCGTGACGTTGGCGCCCGACGTCATGGAGCGCGCGAGAGACGCGGAACGGGCCGTGATGAGCGGCGAGCCGCTTGGCGCTCTACACGGAATACCACTGACAATAAAGGACACGATAGACACAGCAGGTCTGCGAACTACGAGCGGTTCGGTCATCCACGCAGATCACATCCCGGAACGCGACGCCCCGGCAGTTGCTCGTCTAAAGAGCGCAGGCGCGATCATCCTCGGAAAGACTAACCCCGCCGAGATGGCAATGGACTACACCGCCGACAATCCAGTGTTCGGTCGTACGAATCATCCTCAAAATCCGAATTTGACTCCGGGGGGCTCGAGCGGTGGCGAGGCTGTCGCGATCGCAACGCACATGTCGCCAGGCGGACTCGGGAGCGATCTCGCCGGCTCAGTTCGAATTCCAGCTCACTTTTGCGGCATCGCTGGCTTGAAAGCAACAACCGGGCGTGTTCCCGGCGAGGGACAGTTCCCGCCGAGCAGTGGTCCATATTCGTTGGGAGCTGTTATTGGACCAATGGCGCGACGAGTTGGCGACCTGCGTGTGTTGCTCAGTGTGCTTAGCAACCGCTTTGAAGACTCACCAGATCTTCGCGGCTCACGAGTGGCATGGTACACGGACGATGGCGTCGCGCCAGTAACTGAAGAGACTACACGCGCTGTCGTTGCTGCGGCGCGAGCTTTGAATGAAGCCGGATTAACAGCGGAAGAGCAACGCCCACCGCATGTCGAACGCGGGAACGAGCTCTGGCTGAAGTTGTTTTCACGAGCGTCGGTGGTCCAGCTTCGCAAAGTTTACGCGGGTCGCGAACGTGAAGGAGGCTCATTCGTGAGTTGGCGCCTTGCAACGGCTGACGACAATCCGGCCCCCACCCTGGACGAATACATCTCGAGTTGGATGGAGCGCGATCGACTGCGCGAAGAGTTGCTTCGCTGGATGGAAACGACGCCGATTATTGTCGCTCCTGTGGGCGCGACGCCCGCCTACGCACACGATACGCTAAAGGTTACGGTGCGTGGTTCGACCATGGGAACTTTTAGAGCCTTTAGCTACGCACAAACATTTAATGTCTTCGACCTGCCGGTCGCAACCGTTCCGGCCGGAAGATCGAAGGAAGGCCTATCGATAGGAGTGCAGATTGTAGGACGCCCGTTCGCGGAGGACATGGTCCTGGCCGCGGCGGAAATCGTCGAACAAGCTTTATCCACTGATTACATGGATTCCGATATATAATCGGCGAAATCTGCGGAAAAGGACTTCATATGGAACCAGTCACTGCAGCTCTGTCTTTTCTGTTTTTCGGCTTTATCGCGATCGTGCTGTTGGTAATTGCGGTGAAGACGATCAGGATCGTGCCGCAAGCGACAGTCATGCTGGTCGAGCGCCTGGGAAAGTTTGATAAGGTTGCCAGCAGCGGGCTCAATATTCTGGTGCCGTTTCTCGACAAGCCGCGCGCGGTTTATTGGACCAACACGCGGCCGGGACTGACTTCCATCGATTTGCGCGAGCAATACATCGACCTCCCGCCGCAGCCTGTAATCACGCGTGACAACGTGACGATTCACGTCGATTCAGTGGTCTACTGGCAGATAACCGATCCAGTGAAGGCCGTTTACGAAATGAACGACCTCGTTGGTGGTATCGTGCAGCTAACGATCACGGGCATGCGCGCCGTGATGGGTGACATGGACCTGGATCACACGCTTTCACAGCGCGATCAGATCAACTCGAAGCTGCGCATCATTCTCGACGAAGCGACCGACAAGTGGGGCGTGAAAGTGACGCGCGTCGACGTGAAGAACATCAATCCGCCCGAGGACGTGCGCATCACGATGGAGAAGCAGATGACGGCCGAACGCAACCGGCGCGCGCTCGTGTTGCAGGCGGAAGGCGATCGTCAGGCGGCAATCACGCGCGCGGAAGGCGAGAAGCAGGCGGCGGTAACGCGCGCGGAAGGTGAAAAGCAGTCTGCGATACTTGCAGCAGAAGGAGCAGCCCAGGCGCGTTTACGTGCGGCGGAAGCTGAGTCGGAAGCGATAAGTCGAGTTGCGCATTCGATCCCCGGTGGCGATCCCGGGCAGTATCTGATCACGACGCGCTATATCGACAGTTTGCGCGACATGACAAAAACAAATAATGCGAAGGTAATCTTCATGCCGGTTGAGACTTCGGCGATGTTGTCGAGCGTTGGCGCGATCAAGGAAGTGTTGTCGCAAACCGGGGACAAGGACGACCGGGACCAACCACCGCCACCGCCGCGACCGCGCGAGTTACCGCGCTAGGGTACAGGATTGCAGGATTTAACATGATTTACATGTCTCCTGAAAATCATGTAAATCCTGTAAACCGGTTTTTGGAAATCGCTGTGTACTTCGAGCCTTTGCTGCTCAGTTCACTGCGAAAGACGATCAGTTCCGTTAACGTCACCAGAATAGGTTCGAATTGCATGCTCAGATGAGCATCGGCGAGCCGCCGTGCGCCTTCAGGCTTTCGAATTCGCGCAATTGTTAAGTGAGGCCGAAACGCGCGATCCTCTTTTACAAAACCCTCCGCCGCACACTCGTCTTCGAATCTCTTTTGCATGGCTAAGAGCTTACCGGAAGGATCGTCAACACCGATCCACAACACTTGTGCGCGACTCGGCCGCGGAAACACACCTGTATTTCCCACACCAATCTGAAACGAAGAAAACTCCTCAACAGTCCGCGAAGCAGAGGCAGATATCGCATCAATTCGATCTAGTGCGACATTGCCAAAGAATTTGAGTGTGAGGTGAATGTTCTCAACACGACTCCAACTCGCTGCCACATCCGGAACGTCTTTGCGCAATCGCTGAATGTGATCCTGCAATCGCGCACGCACCTGATCCGAAAGCTCAACCGCACAGAAAATGCGCCACATATGCATCAACGATAATCAGCCACAAAAAGGCACAAAAAGCACAAAATGAATTACTAAATTGCAGTGAATACCTTCTTGTGCTTTTTGTGCCGCTTTGTGGCTATTTTGCTGGTTCAAGGACCAGTGTTTCCTTCGTGGCCTTTTGCACGGCTGCGGCGCTAAACGGAAACTCGCGTGGTGTCACAGCACGCCAATCGGCAAGCTGGTCCGTCCAATGCGGACTCTTCGGCAACCCCGATTCGCCGAGCGCGATTCCTTGTTGCGTCTTGTCCCAGTCGCTCGGGTCGGCAATCAGACGCATCGACACATTTGCGCCGACATTGACTGTGGCGCCAATCGAACCTCCAGTCCCGTTTTGTGGAAAAGGAGCAATTGCAAACTGCGCCCCTATCAACGGTGCTGCTGCAAGCGGATGATTGAATCGCGCCTTTGCCAATTCGCCCCACGTCCACTTCGTCTCATCTGGCCCAAGACGTTTCGTGAGATTATTAATGGCTTCGTCGTAGCAGGCCCTTAGCAGATCCGCATAACTCGAGAATTCCTTTGGCAACCAGGCAGATGGCTGGTCTTTGAGGATACGATTCATAGTAACGTCGAAGTTGCTCCATCCGTAATTCTTCGACAGATCCGGACCAAGCGCTGCCAGCAAAAGCTTTGAGCGGAAAGCGAGTCGCATCTGCGAAACAATAGGCGCCACAGTGGATTCTGCGTTAACTCTTCCGTCCCATTTTTCGAACGCGTCAAGCGTAGCCCGTAACTTCTCGTCGTTCGCAGTCAACTTCGGCCGCAGCAGCTTGACTGCTTCCTGCGTAAACGACACACCCGCGATTGAGTAAACGTCACCCAGGATTCGCCGAAAGTCTTCAGTGCTGAGTTTCGGCTTCTCGTTGAGCAGGTCGAATATCCTGCGAGCGCGGTAAGGCGCGGCCCATGCATGCGTGAGAAAGTAAGGATAGTCAGTGCCGGTGATGCGCTGGTTAGCTGTGACGATCATTCCCGAAGGCGGATCGTAGAGAGTGGGCAACTTTGCTACGGGTACGTAGCTGGTCCATTCGCCGGCGTCAGTCGAGCCATCATAGGGTACGCTGCCATCGCCGGACTTCCGTATCGGGACCACACCCGCGGCGTGATAGCCGATGTGGCCTTCGACGTCCGCATAGACAATGTTCTGCGTCGGCGCGGTGAATGACTCGAGCGAGTCGTTGAACTCTTTCCAGTTGCGCGCGCGATTCATTTTATAAGGAAACTCAACGTTGTTCTTCGCCGGATCAATCGCGGTCCAGCGAAGTGCATAACGTTTGCCGTCGCCCTCGAAGATGATTGGTCCATGACGGGTAATTGTAACGTCATAAGTAACGATGTCGTGCTCGAAGCCGGCGAATCCTTTCCTCACTTTGATCTCTTCGTGACGAACGATTGCATCCTGCAAACCCGAAGGCGTCTGGTACCGCTTGGGATTGTCTGCGTCAAACTTCTCGAAATAAAGATCCTGGACGTCTGGTCCAACATTGGTGAAACCCCACGCGACGTGATCGTTGTGTCCGATAATGATGCCGGGTATTCCGGCTGTGCCGACCCCGGCGACGCGCACGCCTGGGGCGCTTAAGTGGATCATGTGCCAGATCGAAGGCGCTGTCGCAGGCAGGTGTGGATCGTTTGACAGCAATGGCTTGCCGGAGACAGTTCGCTTTCCGCTCACGACCCAATTATTGCTGGCTGCGAGCGCGTCAACGTGAAACCCAATGCGATCCAGTGCCGCGGCGGCAATCTCCTGGTTATGCGTCAGCTTCGCCAGTGCTTCGGTCGAGAGAGGAAAGCGTTGTATTCGTGCCGAGCCGGCTCTTGATTGAGTGTCCTTGCCGACCACGAGCACGTCGATTGGAGAAGTTTCACGCAACAGGTCAGCGCGTTTTTCAGCAGGCACAACGGAGAGCGCCTGGCGCATAAGATCCAAGCGCCAGGTATCGGAGAGTGCCTCAAAGAATATCTTCACGACGACGAATGTATCGGTGGGCGTCCAGGGACGAAAGCTGTAACTCAGGATTTGAAACTCAGGAGGCATCGACTTGGGATCGAGTGAAGCAGCGTAGGCATTGACGCCGCGCGCGTAGGCTTCCAGCACCGCGCGTGCTCGCGGAGATGCGTTTGCAAGCTCGGCTTCCGCGGCCTGCGCAAAGCCGTACGTCCGATGCAGCTTGTCCTGGTCCAATGCGACGTTGTTTGGCCCTGCGCCAAGAACCTCGGCCAGCTCGCCGCGTGCGGTGCGCCGGAAGAGATCCATTTGCCAGAGACGGTCAGCGGCGGTGGCGTAGCCTTGGCCGAAGTAAAGGTCCTCATCGTTCTGCGCTTCAACGTAAGGGATGCCGCGTTCATCGCGGCGGATTGTTACGCGAGCTTTGATTCCCGGGATCTGAATGGCGTTCTGTTGAGGAACCGTTTGGCCTGTGTTCGGCGAATTTGCGAAACAAACAAGGGTCAAAAAGAGGATTACAAGGCGTCGTCGCATAAACAATTTCCTTTCGCGCAAAAGAATACAGGATCTTCTGGACAGGATTACAGGATTTGCAAGATTGACAGGATTTATCTTGGAAATCTTGTGAATCCTGTAATCCTGTCTTAGAATCCGTCCGCAATGAGGCGCGCTTTCTTGATTTTGATCTTGCTGGTGTTCTGTGCGATCAATGCCATCGCGCAGCAACGACCACTCATTACCGAAGACGTCGACATCATCTCACCGGGAACCGTCAGGATCGAAGCCGGCATCGACTTCATGCAGGGCGCGAAATATACGGTCTCCAATATTCGCGGCGATCTCACGCGCGTTGGTGTGATCGGAGTCAGTTTCGGAATGGGTCCCAACGTCGAGTTTCAGATCGAAGGCGTGGCCCAGAATTACGTCAGCATCAATTCCCGCGGCGTGTCGGCGATCCCGCTCGAGCTCGCTCCGGGGGTGAACTCCATCAACGATACTGGCGACTTCACCCTCTCAGCCAAATTCAAGCTGCGAAACGAAACCCGCCGCGGTCCATCGCTCGGCTTTCGTTTCGGCGTGCAGCTTCCAAATTCAAATGAAGCTCGCGGCATCGGGCTTAACCAGACAAACGCGTTCGGCTCAATCTTATTTGGCAAGAAGTTTGGACGGGACGGACGCTTCAATACTTTTGGCAATCTCGGACTTGCGATTCTCACCGCGCCGACGGAACTGTTCACGCAGAACGACGTCCTGACTTACGGCATGGCCGGAATCTTCCGCATCAACAAACAATTCAGCGTCGCAGGTGAAGTTAATGGCCGCGCCAACACCCGTCCCGGCAATGGACCACTCGGCACCGAATCGCAAGCAGAAGCGCGGCTTGGAATGCAAATCAGGGCCTCGGGCTTACGCTTCGACTTCGCCGGCATCAAAGGCCTCACCAGTTTTAGTCCAAACTCCGGATTTACCATCGGCGTCACTTACGACACACCTTCCGTTTTCGCACCAGTAAGACAAGCCGCATATTGACGCGGAAAAACGAAACAGACACGCATTAAGCGTTCGGTGTCTTGATGTGTTTTTATTAGCGCCGATGTACGACTGGTTAGCTGCGATTGCCCGGTGGTTGGAAGTAAACGTCATCGGCCTGCCTGTATATTTGGCGGCGCCCGCCATGATCATTATCGGCGCTCTCGATTCATCGCTCCTTTCATTACCTGAAATCAACGACTATCTCGTCGTCGGACGCTGTTTCAAAGATCCGAGCGCCGCGTTCTACTTCCCACTGTTCGCTGCGATCGGATCTGTGATTGGCTGCCATCTTCTTTACACGATCGTCCGCCGCGGTGGGCAAGCCGTGCTGCGCAAGCGCTTCCCGCTGCAAAGCATCAAGCGAGTCGAACGCGCCTATGAGCGATTCGGTTTCTTTGCCATTGCTGTTCCAGCAGTACTTCCGCCGCCGTTGCCTTTCAAAATATTCGTCGCGACCGCCGGAGCGCTGGAGTATCCGCGTTGGAAGTTTTTACTGACCGTGATGATCGCGCGGTCGTTGCGCTACTACGTCGAAGGCATTCTCGCCGTGTACTATGGCCGCAGAGTCCTGCTCTTCATGAAAGACAATGGACTCGTCATTGTCAGTATTGTTGCGACGTTGCTCCTGATTGCGTTGGTCGTTTATTTCGCGGTCAAGCAGCGCAGGAATTCGAGGGGGCCAGTGAAGGCTAACGTCGACGAAGTTTCCCAGCCCCAAAAGGACCAGTGATTGAAATCTTTTCTCCATCCCATGAAGTGGCTCACACGCCTTTCTGAGTACCTGATCACGTTTGGCGCCTTTGGTCTTTTCGCGGTCGCTCTACTCGACTCGACGTTTGTGCCTTTGCCCAGCAGTGCGGATGCATTGATGCTGTTGCTATCGGCGACGAATCCGAGTTGGATGTTGCTCTATGCCTTCATGGCCACCGCCGGCTCGGCGCTCGGTTGCTGGATTCTCTATCTCATATCAAGGCGTGCTGGGTCGCGCGCGTTGAAGAGATTTTCAGAGGCGAAACAGCAGCGAGTTAAGGCTCTGATCGAGCGCTACGACATGATGGCTGTGTTAGTTGCTACGTTGCTGCCACCGCCGTTTCCATTCAAGTTGTTTGTCGTTACGGCAGGAGTGTTCAGGTTTAGTTTGCTCCGGTTCATGCTCGCGATCATTGCCGGACGCGCTTTCCGTTTTTTGCTTGAGGGTTACTTCGCGGTACGTTACGGCATGCAGGCGAAAGAAATTCTGGCGAAGTATTATCCGTGGATTGGGCTGGGGCTCGTCGCGGTAATTCTGGTGCTAGTGTTGGTTAAGCAAAGACGTAAAAGGCCACGGATGCTCACGGATGAAAGCGGATCAGCGATCTAATCTGTGTCATCAGTGAAGATCTGTGGCTAACTCCGGAAACTGAAAGTGTCGTGCTGCTGCCAGGTTTTTAATGCCGTGAGTTTCCTGGAGCTCAGTAAGTAAAAGAAGAAAAATCTCGGCTGTGGCGAGAGCATCGCTGCCGGCGCGGTGCCTGCTGACAATCGGAATCGAGAAATGGCTCGCAATCGTGTCCAGCCGGTGATTGAGAAGATCAGGCAGCGCGCGTCTTGAAAGCCTGACGGTACAAAGATGTGGGTTCACCATGCGATGCCCGGGATAGACGCGCGAGATTTCGTGATTCAGAAAACTCGTGTCGAACGGAGCATTGTGGGCCACCAACACTGAATCGCTCACGAAATCGAGCCATTGCGGCGCAAGATCAGCAAACACCGGAGCCTGTCTGACCATCTCGTTTGAGATACCCGTGAGGGACGCAACAAAACGTGGGATTGGGATCTCCGGATTCACGAGCGACTGAAACTTATCGACGATGCGTCCGCCGTGAATACGATAAGCACCAAGTTCGATGAGTCGATTG
>JBKPJS010000740.1:0-2073 GCA_046730815.1 Acidobacteriota bacterium | reverse complement strand
GTTGAAAATGCAAAGACGGCCGCAGCACGGACTCCGCGGGAACAGGCCTATATCGCAGCGATAGAGACTTTTTACAAAGACTACGACAAACTCGATCATCGGACACGTACGTTCGCTTACAGTGATGCGATGAAACGAGTGCACCAAATCAATCCGTCAGATCGCGAAGCAGGCGTGTTCTACGCGCTGGCGCTGATCGCTACTGGAACGATGTCGCCGGACAAAACTTATGCGAGACAAAAGGAGGCCGCTGAGATTTTAAATCGCATCCTGGCGCGCGAGCCACAGCATCCGGGAGTCGCTCATTACCTAATCCACAGCTACGACTACCCTGCCCTGGCCCAACTGGCGCTGCCCGCTGCGCGCAGCTATGCGAAGATCGCGCCTGCATCGGCGCACGCGCAGCACATGCCTTCGCATATTTTTATCCGCCTTGGTTTATGGCAGGAAGCTATCAGTTCGAATCTCGATGCTCATGCAGCCGCGAAAGGCTTCGCTGTCAGAAATCACATGACCGGCGCCTGGGATGAGCAGCTTCACGCGATGGACTACCTGGCCTATGCATATCTCCAACGCGCGCAGGACAAACATGCAGCGGAGGTGCTTGACGAATTGACCCGACTTCAAAAAGTGGAGCCTCCCACTTTCAAGGTGGCATATGCTTACACCGCTATTCCCGCGCGCTATGTGCTCGAACGCCGTCAATGGAATGAAGCTGCAAAACTCACGTTGCCGCCCGGAGAATTGGGAGAGTTTTTGTTGAGCCGTTTTCCGTGGGCCAAAGGTCACATTCACTTTGCGCGTGCGATAGGGGCGGCGCGCAGCGGCGACACGGCTACTGCTCGCAAAGAAGTTGATGAGTTATCCGCCATCCGTCAGCAACTCGTGGAAGTTAAAGGTGATTATGATTGGGGCAAGCAGGTCGATATCCAACGCTTGATTGCGTCGGCCTGGTTACAGTATGCCGAAGGCAACAGTGAAGAATCACTCCGGCTCGCGCGGTCGGCAGCAGATCTGGATGACGCCACTGAAAAACACCCTGTGACGCCCGGATCAATTCTTCCGGCGCGCGAGCAACTGGGCGAGCTACTGCTGGAGCTCAAGCAACCCAGTGCGGCCTTGCAGGAATTTGAAACTTCCTTTCGCAGTACGCCAAACCGGTTCAATGGTCTTTATGGCGCCGCGCGTGCAGCGAGGCTCGCGGGAAATCAGAAGAGCGCGAAAGCTTACTATGGAAAACTGCTTCAGCTAGCGCGGGCTACTGACAGTGCTCGGCCCGAGCTTGCCGAGGCGAAGATGTTCCTTGCCGGCACGACTCAGTGAGGTAATCTGCGTAATCTGTGGATTAACGAAGATCGACAATCAGTGGATTGTGATCTGAAATGCGGTCCTTCAAACTGTAATTCAACGTCTTCAACGTCCGTCCAAACTGCGGCGCAAAAACATACGGCAGCTTTCGATCGTCAGGGTCAGTTAATCCGACAGGCTTCACGAAAATCCAGTCGAGCTTCATTTCAATATCAAACTTGCCTTTCAGCTCCAGCGTGCTGACAAATCCTTTACTGCCGCGCTCATTTGAATCGGAAAGCGTTTCGTCACTCCCTCCGGTTGAATGTTTTTTCGATCCGCGAAAGTCGAATGCACCCCTATCCCCAAAACGAAAGTCTTTGAGAGTGCTGAAGAATTTTTCTTCAGGATTTTCCGAGATAAACTTTATGCTCTTCACCGTTGGATCATTTCTCGTGCGCTGCATTTTCACTAATCCAACAGTGAGGTCGTAAAGCAAACCGAATCCCGTGGCATACTTGATTCCCTGAGTCGCCCAAAACGAGGTGCTGCCGACTCGCTTTTTGACTTCCCGTTCAAATGATGTGGGAGTTGAATCGCTGCCGGAAGTGTTCATGTCTCCGGCGATGATCACCGGATGATCGACGTTCCGTATCTCAGCGAGAACTTCTTCGAGCTGAGCCAAACGCTCAGACGGTTTTGCCTTGTCTTCGAGATGTGTGGCAACCACCGTCAGAGCTCCGCCCGGAATGCTTGCATCCGAAATATCGGCGACCAACATCATGC
>JBKPJS010000739.1:0-2628 GCA_046730815.1 Acidobacteriota bacterium | reverse complement strand
AGATTGATGTGGCGCGCCTGCGCTTTTTCTTTGACGATCGACAGGCTGTTCGCGAACAACGACGATATCTGCACCGACTCCAGATCGAGCATCATCTTGCCGGCTTCAACCTTCGACAGATCCAGGATGTCGTTGATCAGTGAAAGCAGATGCTTGCCGCTGCTGAAGATGTCACCGATGAATTTTTTCTGTTGATCGCTGAGGTTGCCGATCAGTCCGTCACCCAGCACTTCCGAGAATCCAATGATCGCGTTGAGCGGTGTCCTCAGCTCGTGCGACATGTTGGCGAGAAACTCGGACTTCATTCGGCTGGCTTCTTCGAGCTCGACATTCTTCTGCTGCAGCCGCTGCTCGAGCTTTCTGCGCTCATCCTCGATCTGCTGGCGAGCGGTGTTGTCCGTCCCAATCAGCAGAAATCCGATGATCATGTCGTTGGCATCGCGCAGGGCAGTGACGGACACCACTGCCGGAAACCGGCTCTTATCCTTACGGATGTAGGTGAGCTCATAGATGTCCTCGATGCCACGCGAGGCCTTGAACACCAGCGCCTCGAAGCCAGGTGCGATCTCGGTGCCGACTTCGACACTCAATGCTTTTGCACGAGCGACGATTTCCTGCGCGTCAGAGATGTCGGCGGGGGTGATCTTGTTCACCACTTCGTCCGCTTCGTAGCCGAGCATGCGCTCGGCGCCGACGTTGAAGATCTGGATCACACCTTTGGCGTCGGTCGCGATACTGGAGAAGTTGGCGCTGTTGAAGATTGCGCTCTGTAAAGCCTCCGCGCTCAGGACTGCCGCTGTACGACGGCGCCACAGGTTGAAGACGCCCTTGCCGTTGCCGTTCGTGTGCGGATGCGCGGTCATGGGAGCTACCCTTTCACGGGTGGTATATAGTCGCTCATGAATTTCTTCCATGCTTTCGCGCTCATCATCCACGAGCCCTGATTTCGCGCACGAAGTCGCTGCTCAGTCACTCCGATAATGCGGGGAACGCGGCGTTTGTGTAGTGTGGTTCCGTTTTCGTTGAAGACTGCGGGGGCCGGTTTCGGGGTCGAGGCAGCAGCAGCGACCTTCCGTTGACCGAGAAAGCCGAATAGGGTCTGTCGTAGACTCTTCTTGTTGTTGCGTTTCATGTTAGCGCCTGGCGTGGAGGGCGTCGCCAGTAGCGCCGGGATGCTGCCTTAATCGAGGCAGATCGAAGTGCGGGCTGGTGAAGTCCTCCCGCACACATTCGTATGATAGAACGTGTTTAAATATAACTCATCAAGCGGCTGATGAGCTTTGTTTCCGAGTGAAATACAGAGGAGATTACGGTCTCATCAGGTAACTACTGTGGACCACGCGACTTGTGGAATAGTGAGCCAAAAACCGGTTTTCGGGCTCAAACGTGCAGTACTGGTTAGTGCAATCTGAAATGGGTTGGGCGCCGGAGTTGGACCTCTCGCGTTGCCGTTCTGCGGTTGATCCTCGCACGCAGGGGCCGGCGAATTCCGACGAGGTGTTTTGGAGATTTAAAATGCAGACGATCAACAACGAGCAGGTCGCACGCAGCGTTCGCTTCGACATCGCAACCGACAAGAGCGAAGAGTTCCATACGATTTTCAGAAATGACATTCTTCCAGTTCTGAAGAAACAGGATGGCTTCAGGAACGAGCTGTTGCTGGTGGACGATCAGCACGTGCTCACGATCAGCGTCTGGAAGAATCTGGATTCAGCACGCAAGTACGAGTCGGGGACGTACCCACAGATCGACAAGGCGCTTCGCCCGGTTATGTCCGGAAAGCCGACGGTCGAGACGTACCGGTACGATTCGCTATCCACGACCGCATAACCGTTTGACCGGTTGCTAAAAGGAGGGCTCAACGAGCCCTCCTTTTTTTGTCGCCGCCTTTGAGACGGCGAGCGGGAGTCGCTAAGCCAGCGCTTCCCTCTTTGCCATCCCGGTCTCGATCGTCGCGTCATGACTCCACAAGCCAAGCGGCTGCAGCGCGTGCTGCGCGATGAAGCCACAGTGCTGACAAACGATCATCACCGCTGGAATCGTCGTGCCGCTGCCACCGTTGCGCGCGTTCGTCTCCTGCACGTCGATGCGTGAGTACTCGCTCACGGTCCACTGACTGTCGTCGCAACGCGGACAACTGCCCGCGCCCCGCGACTTGAGCGCGCTGACGATTCGCTGCTTCTCGTTGCTCGAGATTCCTTTGTAATTCGACATCTAGGCTCCTTGTGGTTGGAATGACACGTGTCACTCCGGTCTGGTCGATCGGGGGTTGAGCTGTGAAAATTTTGGGCGTCGCCAGGATCGCCAGAGCGCTGTCTCAGTGGGACAGCGTGGAGCGCCGGCTGGTGGGAGACGTCCGGCGCGTGAACCATCCACAGTAAAGGTAAGCTACAGCGCGGCGTACTGCTCGAATATCAGCAGCGCTCGCTTGCGAAGTGCCGCTGCGGTGGGTTAGGCGAAGAACCTTTTCCAGGCCTGGACGCTTCTCACCCAGGAGCCCTGATTGCGAGCGCGAAGTCTCTGCTCCGTCACTCCGATCGTGCGTGAAGGCCGGCGTGTGAACAGCGTGGTCCCTGCAACGTTAAAGACCGCCGCGGGTCGATTCGTTCCTGGCGGTGCAGCGGCGTT
>JBKPJS010000738.1:0-6504 GCA_046730815.1 Acidobacteriota bacterium | reverse complement strand
CTTCTTTGATGAAGCGTGCCAACTGGCGCGAAGGTGAGTCGTTTTCTCCGCCCACGCTGCGACGAGTCGTGGCCTCGGCCGGCGTTTCGTTCGACGGCACACCTTCGGAGAAAACGCGAACAGTGCCACGATCACGCACTCCATTTCCACCTAACGTGTTGCCCACGATGTCGTTGGTGAACATCGCGTCGACGTTCCAGTTTTTCTGCTTGGCCTGTTCCGCAAAGTGCGTCGAGCCGAGCAGGCTCTGCTCTTCGCCCGCGACCGCCATAAAAACGATCGTCGCGTCAAACTCATACTTTGCCATCACTCGCGCCATCTCGAGCACGGCGGCCGTTCCGGATGCATCGTCGTTTGCTCCAGGCGCGTCGCACTTCGCATCAGTCGGACTGCTGCACATCGAATCGTAGTGGCCACTTACGACGTAGATTCGATCAGTAGATTCGGCTTGCGAACCTTTCAACGTCGCGACGACGTTGGTGATGATCGTTGGCTGCGGCACACGCGCAGCTTTCTGCTGCTCGTACGCCTGCTTCTCTACGGTCATGCGACCATTCGAAGCTTCAGCGGCTTTTAAGAATTCTTCGTACAGCCAGTCACGCGCGGCGCCGATTCCACGCTTGGGATCGTTCTGCTCAGACAGCGTGTTGCGCGTGCCAAACGATACGAGTTTTCTAATTGTTGCTTCGATGTTGCGCGCGTCGATCTCACGCACGATGTTCGCGATGGTGCGGTTTCGACCGGTGTTGGATCTTCTTGTAGTTTGAGCGGCGACAATGCTGAGGTTCGCCGCGAGAGTAATAATCGTTACGCTTTGAAAAACTCGTCCGAGTTGGCTTCGTTTCATATTTGCGAGTCAGGTTAACGTGTTCCGCGATCGGAGGGTTCTCTGTAAATCGGAGTAAGGTTCGCGTCGTATTCTCGGTAACACTCGGCACAGGCTCCATGCGCGGCGGCAGATGATGCATCGGCTGCTGCTGCCGGTCACTCATCACCGGGCGGTGCGGCTGCGCATGCGACATTTCACGTTGCATCGTAAGCATCTTGGTGAAAAAACGGATCACTAGAGCAGTGCAGCCGAACAGAGCTGCGGCACTAAACAAGACCATCCACACGATCGCTGCCGGATGAATTCCACTCCTGGCCAAATCTGTGGCGCTACCGAAGATTATCCCGAGTCCACCCAGGATCATTAGAGCAAGCACAATGCTCGGCACAGTCATCCTAACTGGAGCGACTACCATTGGCGCACTCGGCGGCGGCAGCGTCAGGTTCGCGCCGCAGCGGTTGCAGTACTTCAGTTCGACGGTGATCTCATTACCGCAAGTAGGGCAATAATACATAGGACCTCCAGTAGCAGTAACTTTAACACTTCGAACTCTGGTGGTCACATTTGTAGGGGTAACTCTCCGTGGCCACCCCATCGGTTCGACATAATCCGGAACGGGTGGCGACGGAGGGCCACTCCTACAATGAACTTAACGTATGCGGTAAGCGCGGGCTTTCCAAACAACGATGATCTCACCATCGAGTTGTTCGGCAATAGTTTTGATGGCGGGTTCGTCGGCGATTAAAGCCCGGTATTGCTCCGAGCCTCGCGTGAGATTGGTGGTACTTCTGGAAGAGTCGTAAGCCGTGTCGGTCCAAACGCCACGCTCCCTGCGAAAACGACGACCAGCGACGGAACGAGTGTCTGCATCGTTCTTGTCTTTTTCGTCTGCCGCGCCAGCTAGTACACCCCGCCGGAGTTTCGCAACCGATCCGGCAGGTGAAGCGGAAGCGCCCGCAGCGGCAACTTCGTCGGCCCTGCGATTCTCGGCTTTGCCTGCCTGGTAAGCTTTTTCTCGTGGCAGCGCCTCGACGCGAGCCTGTGTTTCTTGTTTGTGCGCTTCCTCGTCAATACTCCTCTGAGTCGCGTCAGTTGCGGCTGCGGGCTTCGGAGCCGCAGGCTCATTTGCCACGGGCTGCTGTTCCGATTTCGGTGGTGAAGCGGGTTGCTTGACCTCTGCGGTCGCGCTCGCAGACGGTGCAGGATTTGGAGGAGGAGCCGGCTGAGTTTCTTTCGCCTGAGTTTCTTTCGATCTCTCAGAACGAGCCTCGGGCGTAGTAGCCGGTGAATCGACATAGCCACGAGTGGCAGACGCGGGCGTCTGCGCTTGTTCAGGTTGCGCGGCGGCCGGTTTACTTTGCTCTTGCTCTTTTAACTGCGCTACAGAATCGGCTCTTTCGTTGCGACGTAAAACTGTAAGACCAATCACCGCGACAACGATCAGACCGAGCGCTGGAACCGCATAACGCAAAACCATTGGCGAGAAAAGACTCGCCAAAAACTTTTTCAGTGCTGATGGCTCGGAAACTCTCGCACTCTCCGACGCAGGAACAACGGCAACTGATGAACTGAGCTGCGCCACCAGTTTTCGACAGCTCGCGCATTCCGCGAGGTGTTCGGTGTATCGCGCGCGCGCTGCGGCAGGTAAAGCATTCTCCGCGTACGAACTCAGTTCGTCCGCATCGAGATGGTTTCCGTCGGCGCCTATGTCAGACGCACTCCGGCTCAAGCGCCGCAACAACAGATCCATCTCGTTGTTTGTGTCCTGTTTCATCTAATAAAGAACGTAGCTATCTGCATACCTTGCAGTCAATTCATCCACAGATTACATAGAATCTACGAAATCTGTGGATGGCTTTGCCCAGGTCTCCAAATCCGCATCCAAATGCTGCGCCACTTCCGCAAAAGATTTTTCCGTTTCGGATTGTGTCCAACCTCGTTCATCAATCAGTATCTTCGTGACTCGTTTGCGCAAATCCGTTTGAATCCTCGTCAACCTCCGGCTCGCCGTTGCCTCATGAACACCCAAAACAGCGCCCGCTTCTCGCAGGCGCAGATTGTCAAAGTAGTACAGTTTCACCAGCAGACGATCTTCTGCAGGCAACTCTTGAGCAGCTTTATTCAATGCCTGCTGCATGTCAGCCTGCGCGAAGCGATTCGACATCGACTCCTCCGGATTCGGCACACCCACAAGCACCGGCTGGCCTTCGCTAACTTGCGTCTCACGCGCAAGCCTATCGAGATCTGTATCCTCTTCGGTTTGGACCAACCTCGATTGTTTACGAAACACATCGACGGCGAGTTGGGCCACTACTGCACGAAGCCACCCGGCCAGCGATCCACGACCGGAGTAGTAAGCCAGCTTACTGGCCGGCATTCCGTCCTTGCGTGTTCGCAGCCCATAAAGTTCCGCCCAGATTGATTGGGCGAGATCTTCAGCGGCGTCCTCGTTTGCACTTGCCGATCGCGCGGCCGACCGCACGGTCGCAGTAAACCGTTCGACGAGATCATTCCAGGCGCTCTCATCGCCGCGCTCGCAGGCAATAATCAAACAGAGATCGTCTGCCTGCATTTCATCAATAAATTTTGAAATCTCCTCGTTGGGCGTTTGCGGATCATTTCGCAGCACATACTTCTCGACCGCGGCGGAGATGCGTGGCACCAGCGACTCCCGGTTGAGCGAACGGTTGTCAGTCGCACGCGCCAGCAGCCGGGCGGCGCCTTCGTTCAGCAACGTTTCGATTTTGGGCTTTGCGGGTTCCACGGATAAATCCAGCCACAGATTACGCGGATTCGATGATCAAATCTGTGTAATCCGTGGCCAAATCCTACCACTTTTGACACGTAAATAGCGCTGGGCTAGATTCAACTGAATGCTGCGCGTCACGGAAATCTTTCGCTCGATCCAGGGCGAGTCGACCCACGCCGGTCGACCCTGCACTTTTGTGCGATTAACCGGCTGTCCGATGCGTTGTGTCTGGTGCGACAGCGAATATACGTTCACCGGCGGCGACCATTTCTCAATTAGCGACATCATGGCGCAAGTCAATTCCTTCGGCTGCAAGCTGGTGGAAGTGACCGGGGGTGAACCGCTCGCGCAAAAAGAGTCTTTCCAGTTAATCGAGCGGCTCTGCAACCAAGGCTTTGAAGTTCTGGTCGAAACTGGCGGTTACGTTTCGACTGCGGGGTTGGACCCGCGCGCGAAAGTTATTCTCGATATCAAGTGTCCCGCCTCCGGCGAAGAAGCGAGAAACGATTGGTCCAATCTCGAACGTCTGCGGCCTGACAAAGATGAAGTGAAGTTTGTCATAGCAGACGAAGGTGACTGGAGTTATGCGAAGCGAGTTATCGAGGAGAAAGATCTGGAAACTCGAGCGAAGGCAGTTCTAATCTCGCCGGCATGGGAACAAGTAAATCTGCAAGAACTGGCGACCTGGATCGCGGGCAGTGGTTTGAACGTCCGCATGCAGTTGCAACTACACAAATACATCTGGGGTCCGGAGGTGCGAGGAGTTTGATGGGCGGCACTCAGGAACTCGCCACCGAAGTTTTGGAATCAGTCGAACGCGATAATTCACAACTCGCGATCTGTCTTGTCTCGGGCGGTATGGACTCCTGCGTCACTGCCGCAATCGCACACGAGGAGAACGACGAGCTTGCGTTCCTGCACGTCGGGTATGGGCAGCGAACCGAGAAACGTGAACGCGAGTCGTTCCAAGCGATCGCAGATTATTTTGGAGTCGACTCACGCCTGGTGATCTCCCTGGAACACCTGGCGCAAATCGGCGGCTCGTCGCTTACTGACAGCACCATCCCTGTTACTGCTGCCAATCTAACGGCGCCAGGCATTCCTTCCAGCTACGTTCCTTTTCGAAATGCTCATCTCCTGGCAGCGGCTGCGAGTTGGGGCGAGGTAATAAAGGCAACGGCAATCTACATCGGCGCGGTGGCCGAAGACTCTTCCGGCTATCCCGATTGCCGCCCGGAGTTTTACGCGGCGTTTCAAAACGTGCTCGAGCTTGGCACACGGCCTGAAACGCACATCACGATCAAGACTCCGGTGATCGATATGAGAAAGTCGGAGATCGTCCGAAAAGGTTTGGATTTGGGGGCGCCTTTGCACCTGACGTGGTCCTGTTATCAGGAATCCGAACTGGCGTGTGGGAATTGTGATTCCTGTGCCCTTCGCTTACGCGCATTTCGCGAGGCTGGGGCCACGGATCCCATACCTTACATGCTTGACAGTAGTCGTTTTGCTTATTAAGTTTAGGGCACATTCTCAGGTGCTTATAGTTACAACCAGTAAAGAGTGTGGGCGCATCCTAGCGAATCTCTTCGAAGCGTTGCAGCCCAGACACGATGGAGGAATCTTCAAGATGATTAGCAAATACATTTACGGAGCGCTTGCAGTTGCTATTCTCGTTGCGTCCGCTTCCATGACTACCTTCGCACAGGTTGGCGAACTGCGCGGTCACGTTTGGATGCAACAGGCAGACGGCCAAAAGGTTCCCCTTGCTGACGCGCAAATCGACGTCTTTCGGACGGACATGACCGCCAAATACAACACCAAGACCAACAAGAAGGGCGAATTTGTATT
The DNA here is from genome assembly GCA_046730815.1 of Acidobacteriota bacterium. Taxonomy (GTDB): domain Bacteria; phylum Acidobacteriota; class Blastocatellia; order Pyrinomonadales; family Pyrinomonadaceae; genus PSRF01. Next base: position 1,078 of record JBKPJS010000738.1, on the reverse strand, counting down.
TGCGGGATTGCCGTTCATCGGCACTTACACAGTCGCGGCCAGCCATCCAACCGCGTCACCAAACTTTGTACCCGGCGTGAAAGCCGGACGCGACATTCCGTGCGAAATAGTTGTGACACCCGGCGACGGAAAACGACTTACCATCGAGGATATCAAGGCCGCAGGCGGTGGTTCGCCAAATCCGCCCGCTTCCGGTGGTTCTTCATCCGGCGGTAGTGAGAGCGCGGCTGATAAAGCCAAGCGTGAAGAGCTGATGAAGAAGAATGCCGAGATCGAAGCCGGCAACAAGAAGATCACTGAAGCAAACGAGGTCATCGCGCGTACCTTCAAGGCCGGGAACGAAGCATTGACTGCGGCTGGTGCTGCCTCGAAGTCACAAAATTCTGACGAGGCTATTCAGAAATACACAGCGGCCGTAGCCCAGTACGACGAAGGTCTCGCTGCCGACGCTGAACAGCCGGCAATTCTTACCAACAAAGCGGTGGCTCTGAAGGGACGTGGGGTCGAGCGGTTCAACGCGGCTGTCAGATCAAAAACGCTGGACGATGCCGGACGCAATGCCGCACTACAGACTGCCAAAGATGATTTCAAGGCTGCGGCCGAAGCTGCAAGCAAAGCCGTCACTTTAATAAAGGCCCAACCGGTTCCGACTGATCCCGCGGAAGTTCAAAGATACAACGGAAACAAATATGCCGCGATGCTTACGAACGCTGAATCGATGAGATTGTATGTAAGCAAGGGCGACCCGACAAAATCTGAGGAGGGACTCGCGGCCTTCAAGGATTACCTGACGGTAGAAACTGATCCGGCTAAGAAAGCAAAGGCCCAACTCGACATGGCGCAAATGCTGCTCGACTCGGGAGCTGCTGATAAGGCGCTCGTGGAGTTTAAGTCAATCCTTACCACGCAACCGGATAGCCCGGAAGCGAATCTCGGCGCCGGTCTCGCGCTTTACGCCAGTGGCGACAAGGCGAAATTCCAGGATGCGGCCAACTATCTCCAGCACTTTGTCGATGTGGCGCCCGACACAAACCAAATGAAGGACGATGCGAAGGCCATTCTCACGGAGTTGAAGAAC
>JBKPJS010000737.1:0-7655 GCA_046730815.1 Acidobacteriota bacterium | reverse complement strand
CCACGGATGTTTCGTCCGACAGGCAAGGTAAAATTGGCGGCGACGAGGCGATAACCAAGCTGCTCGAGGTATGCAGCCGCGTAAGTTTCACCGAGTTGGCCTAGTGAGGATGTCATTTGAACAGGATGTACAGGATTTTCCATGATTTGCAAGATGAAATCCTGTCAATCTGAAAAATCATGTAAATTCTGTTTACGCGTCGCGGTCGTAGGCGACTTTGAGCCAGTGTTTCACCTCGTCGTCGATGTCGTCCTTTGAAGTAATCGGTATGCGGTGAGTGATGCGATCCTTCTTGGCGAAACCGCCAGTATCAATGAGACGACCTTTCGGTTTCATGTCGCCGAGCGCGAAGCCCAGGTCGATTCGAGTTTGCGTGGTGGGTTTGATCTGCGCGAACACATGATTGCGATAAAGCGGCACGATCGTTTGGCAGGGACACGCTTTAGCTTCTTTGCCGGTTTTCAGTCCGAGTTTTAGCAGTGCATCGTAGAGCGGACGCAGTCCAGCCTTGCTACCGGAGAACATCTTTTCAACGTCGCGTTCAGCCGACTGCAAATAGAGATCTGGATCGCCGGACTCTTCACCCTTTCCCTCAGCGCGTTCAGCGAGCCACCACGCGGTGTTCGTGCCCAGCCCATGTTCCTGCTTGAGCCACTCGCGCCGCGCTTTTTCGTCCTTCGGCCCAGCCTTCTTGATGTGAGCCAGCCACTCCTCAAGCGACCTGCCGGTTTTCTGTTTTAGCTCGGCAATCCACTTCTGCGTCATCAGGACGCCAGGGTGCACGCTGTAGATCGATTTGGACATGATTAACAAGATGTCTCAGGATTAACAGGATTCATCTTGTACATCTTGAAATCCTGCAAATCCTGTCCCAACCCTCCTTCACGTAAAGCGTACGTTTGATAAAAACTGAGGTGAGCGGCGAGCTTTCGTAGCCTGTTCGAAGGCGTAGGCGAGTTTGATTAGCTTTGGTTCGCTGAAAGCCTCGCCAAAAAACGAAATTCCCACCGGCAGCCCAAAAACGTACCCTGCCGGAACGGTAATGTGCGGATAGCCCGCGACCGCAGACGCCGATGAATAACCACCAGTGAAGTGATCGCCGTTGATCCAGTCCGTGGGCCAGGGTGGTCCACCAGTCGGAGCAATCAATGCGTCAAGCCGGTTCTTCTTCATCACGAAATCGATCCCTTGCGCACGCGTCAGCAAGTGGTTCTTACGTAAAGCCTGCACGTAGGGTTTGCTGGTCAGTGGTCCCTTCGCCTGGGCTTTCTCCATGATGTCCTGCCCGAAGTACGGCATCTCGCGATCGCGGTTCTTTTCGTTGAAGGCGATCACGTCTTTGAGCGAGCGAACAGGCGCCTGTGGACCAAGCCCGGCAAGATAAGCATTCAGATCAGCTTTGAACTCATACAACAGCACTTCAAACTCAGAATCGTCGAACTTGCCCGAAGTAGGAATGTCAGCGGGATCGACCAACACAGCGCCGAGCTTCTTTATTTCCGACAACAAGCCCTCCATCAGCTTGTCAACACGTTCGTTGAAACCGAACTGCTTGCGCGCAACGCCCAGCCGCATTTCCTTCAGTCCATCTTTGTCGAGAAACTGCGTGTAATCGGTAACGAATTTTCCCTGGCTTGTTTTGGTTGCTTCGTCTCGCGAGTCCACACCGGTCAAAGCGCTAAGAACGATTGCGGCATCGCGTACGGTTCGGGCCATTGGACCAGCAGTGTCCTGGCTGTGTGCTATCGGGATTATTCCGGCGCGACTCACCAGGCCGACAGTGGGTTTGATTCCGACGAGTGAATTTGCGGAAGAGGGACACACGATCGACCCATCGGTCTCGGTCCCAATTGCAGCGGCGCAGAGATTGGCGGCGACCGCAGCGCCCGAGCCGGAACTCGAGCCACACGGATTGCGGTCCAGCGAGTATGGGTTTCGCGTCTGTCCGCCACGTCCGCTCCAGCCACTTGACGATTTAGTTGAACGAAAGTTGGCCCACTCGCTCAGATTCGTTTTACCGAGAATGACTGCGCCCGCCTCACGTAGCTTTCGCGCAACGAATGCGTCTTGAAGCGGCTTCGCACCTACCAGCGCGAGCGAGCCCGCTGTGGTCATCATCCGATCCTGGGTGTCGATGTTGTCTTTGATGAGGATCGGAATTCCGTGCAGCGGGCCGCGCGGTCCTTTCTCCTTGCGTTCACGATCGAGTGCGGTCGCGATCTTCTCGGCATCGGGGTTCAACTCGATGACTGAGTAGAGACCGGGGCCTTTCTTGTCAATCTCGCCGATTCGATCGGTGTATTTTTCGACGAGTGAGCGCGAAGAGTATTTCCCGGATTGAAGGGCTTGTTGAAGATCCGCGATCGTGAGTTCGTCGAGCTCGAATGCGGGTGGAGCGGCTGATACTTCCGGCTCGCGTTTCTCGGTCGCCAGAGCGGACGCAGGACTCGCGATCGCCACGGCGCAGCCCGCGGCTGTCTTTTGCAGAAATTGTCTACGCTTCATCTATTAAGGTTGAATCTTGAATGAGTTGAAAAACCGGTTGAGACTAACTGAATCAGCCTGACCTTTCGGCGAGCCAATGACGATCTGATAAGGCCGGCGCCCAACCATGTAAACCCGCGACTGGAAAACTCGATCCTCAGTCTCTGCCGAAAACTCAAGCGCTGAATAACCATCAATCTTCAGCGCGCGTGTGCTCAAAAGTGTCGCCTTGATACCTTTAACAAAGTTGTCGCGGTTTGCTTCCAGCTCGCTTTGACGGTTGAAGTTGAAACTCGGGTCATAGTCAACCCAACCGATCAGATATACGTTCGCTGTGTCTCGCACGATGAACAGGTGCGTGGTGTATGGTCCATGCTCGCTTGGAACTGTTTCAGTCTTGTCCTCAGGAATCTCCGGCATCAGCACAGAGAAACGCCCGGCCGGTGATGTGAACTTCACCCAACCGCTGGCGTCGGTCACGTTCGCGGGCGGTGATGGCGTGCTGCTGGGAGTGCTGCTGGGAGTGCTGCTGGGCGGACGCTTGCTGTGTTCCTGTGCGCCGAGAGAAAGGCTCAAAGCGAGGGTGATAATGGCTGCTGCCCAAAACCTTTTCATATTGGGATATCCCTTCGGGTCGAATCGACTTTTTAAGGCCGGGCGATTATAACCCACGAATTACGGCGGATGACACAGAATCATGAGCGCCTGTAAGCTAGCAATTGTTGATGAAATCCACTCCTGCAACAAACCTCGTCGCGATCGTCGGCCGGCCGAACGTGGGGAAGTCTACGCTGTTCAACCGGCTGATCGGCGAACGAAGGGCCATTGTCGGCGATGAGCCCGGAATTACGCGCGATCGAATTTACGGCCAGGTGGAATGGGCGGGGAGCAAGTTTTCCTTAATCGACACCGGAGGCATTGTGCCTGACGACGATGCTGTCATTCCGGCCAATATTTTCAAGCAGGCCGGGATGGCGATTGACGAGGCGCAGGTCTTAATTTGGGTTGTCGATGCACGCACCGGCGTGACCCAACTCGACGAAGAACTCGCTCGGTTGTTGCGTGAAACGGGCAAGCACGTCCTTGTCGCGGCCAACAAGACTGATTCTTCGAGACTGGAGAGCGAAAGTACGGAGTTCTATCAGTTCGGTTTTGACAACGTTTTTCCGGTTTCGGCGGAGCAGGGAATTGGTATCGGTGAACTGCTCGATGGCGTTATCGAACTACTCGGCGACACGACTCAAAGTGAAGAAGTCGCTGAACCGCGCGAGCTGCGTCTGGCAATTGTTGGGCGTCCCAACGTCGGTAAGTCGTCGCTGCTCAATCAAATCCTCGGTGAAGACCGCGTGATAGTTTCTCCGGTCGCAGGCACTACCCGCGACGCAATCGATACAGTCCTGCAAACTCCCGAACGAAACTTCCGGCTGATCGACACCGCCGGCATCCGTCGTAAAGGAAAGACTGATGAGATGGCGGAGAAGTTATCGGTGATCATGGCGCGTAAGAGCCTTGAGCGCGCTGACGTCGCGATTGTTTTGGTTGACGCTGTTGAAGGAGTTGCGGCGCTTGATGCCACGATAGCGGGTTACGCACTCGACGCGGGGTGCTCGATCATTATCGCAGTAAACAAGTGGGATGTAGTGAAAGACAAGGAGACAAACACGGCTGCGGAGTTTGAGCGTGGTCTGCGTGAGAAGATGAAGTTTTTGGAATGGGCGCCGGTGATCACCATTTCAGCGTTGACGGGACAACGCGTCGAGAAGATTCTGCCGCTGGTGATTAAAGCTGATGAAGCCCGGAATCGAAGAATTCCTACGTCGCAATTGAACGATTTCTTTGAGAAGGCGGTGGCGCAGCCGCGCGGCGGGACTGCTCCGTCGCCGGCGAAGGGAGGAATGTCGCGTTTGCGTGTGCAGTATTTGACTCAGGCGGGGATTAGGCCACCGACGTTCGTGGTGTTCACGTCGGGTGGGAAGCCGGGGCTGCATTTTTCGTACGAGCGATATCTGATGAATCGCTTACGCGAGGAGTTTGACTTCTTCGCGACGCCACTGCGAATCGTGGAGAAACACAAAAGCCGCAAAAAGACACAAAGGTAACTCTTGTGCATTTTGTGACCTTTTGTGGCGATTGACTATGACTTCAACGGCATCGCGTTTTGATATGGAGGCACAAGACGGTGAGGCGCGCGCGGGTGTCTTAACTACCCGCCGCGGCAAAATTGAAACGCCAGTTTTCATGCCTGTTGGGACCGCGGGGACTGTAAAGGGTATTCGCTTCGAAGCACTCGAAGCTGAAGACCTCGACGCAAAAATCATCCTCTGCAACACCTACCACCTCTGGCTTCGCCCCGGAATCGACGTGATCAAGTCCGCTGGTGGCCTTCATCGGTTCATCGGCTGGGACCGCGCTTTGTTGACTGACTCCGGTGGTTTTCAAGTCTGGAGCCTTGGAGCGCTGCGGAAGATTACCGAAGAAGGCACAGAGTTTCGTTCTCATGTTGATGGGTCGCCACGGTTTTTGTCTCCCGAAGTGTCGATGGAAGTACAGGCAGCGCTCGGGTCTGACATCGTCATGGCTTTTGACGAGTGTGCGCCCGGCGAAGCGGGTCACGAAGAGACTGAGCGAAGCATGAGTTTGACTGCGCGCTGGGCAAGACGCTCGAAAGCGGCCTTCGATCGGCTGCAATTAGAAGAGGCGGACACTGGTCGCCTAGAAGTCGAAAGTTTGAGCGGCGCACAAGCTCTGTTCGGCATCATCCAGGGCGCGGGCCATCTGGATCTGCGACGCATCAGCCTCGAACAGACCATAAACATTGGTTTTGACGGCTATGCGATCGGTGGATTAAGCGTCGGCGAAGAAAAATCCGTGATGTTTGAGGTCATCGACGACATCGCACCAAGAATGCCGAAAGACTCGCCAAGGTATCTGATGGGCGTCGGCACGCCGGAGGATCTGGTCGAAGCTGTAGCGCGCGGCATCGACATGTTCGACTGCGTTTTGCCGACGCGCAACGGCCGGACCGGCCAGGCTTTTACATCACGCGGCAAGTTGAACATCAAGAACGCACAGTGGACGAACGATTCCCGTCCGCTCGACGAAACGTGTGGGTGTTCGGTGTGCCGGCGTCATTCGCGTGCGTACCTTCGTCATCTATATATGACCGGGGAGATGCTGGCGAGTGTACTATTGTCGCACCACAATCTGGCCTTCTTCCTTGACACCATGCGACGCGTGAGGCAATCTATCCGGTCTGGCGATTTCCCAACATTTCGGCGTGAGTTCACCGGGCGGCTGGGTGCGAATGGGGAATAGTCGTTCGCGAGCTGGCGGCTCCCGCTTGTTTACAAACATCAGAAGCTTGGGACGTCGAAGTCAAATCCTGCGAAACAACTGAGAGGTCGATGCATACTTTTTTGATTTTCTTTCAGACTGGCTTAGGTGGATTTGCGCAGCTCCTGCCGATTATTCTCATCATCGCCGTTTTCTATGTCCTATTAATAAGGCCTCAGCAGAAGCGGCAAAGACAGTTACAGGAAACAATAGCCACTTTGAAGATTGGCGATCGTGTGGTTACCACTGGCGGAATTATCGGTGTGATAACCACAGTGCGCGACACGAGCTTCATTATTCGCAGCGCTGACAAGTCTATTCTTGAGATAGCCCGCTCGGCCGTCGCCGGTATTGACGAGGAAAGCAAACAGCTCAGTTAATTGACCTATCTTTTGCAATGAAGAAAAAGAACCTTCTCACGCGCACCATCATCATCGCTATAGTCACTATCGTAGGTCTTTATCTCGTCATTGGTCCACGTCACCGGCCGCACTTGCAAGACTTCAAGTGGTCGGGGATCAAGAAAACTCTCGCTTCCAACATTCGTCTCGGACTGGATCTTCAAGGCGGCTCGCACCTCGTGATGCGAGTCAAGACTGAGGAATTCCTGAGACGGTTGACTGAAGAAGACAGCATCGCCGCGCAGAATGCGGCAAAAGATGCAGGATTCGAGATCAAAGGCGGCCGCGCAGACATCGGCGGCGGTAATTATCGTGTCGTCCTCGAAGTGACTGATCCTTCCAAGGCGAATGAGATCAAGGAGGCAGTCCAAAAGAAGGTTGAGCTTGGCGATACTTCGGTCTGGAGTTACTCAGCATCCGGCGAACAACTTAGCTGGACGATGACTCAAGCGGCGCAACGAACACTCGCCGACAATGCGACCACACAAGCGCTGAACATCATTGATAGTCGTATCAACGCTCTCGGCATCGCTGAGCCGACACTGCAAACTCACGGATCGCAAAGTTCACATCAGATTCTCCTGCAAATGCCGGGCGTCCAGGATCCGGAGCGAGTTAAAGACATTTTGAAGGGTGAATCGCGCCTCGAGCTCGTGCACGTCGTCGGTCCACCAAGCCCTGCACCTGCCACGACCTATCCGACTGAAGCCGAGGCCGTCGCGTCGCTCGGCAGCGGCGGCACCATTCCACCGAACCGTAAAGTTTTTCCTTATGCCGAACGAATGGAGCTGAGTGCCGACAAGTCGAAGGATCCAAGCCAACAGAAACCAAAGCAATGGGTGGTCGTTGAGACGCCGGCAATTATCGATGGCAGCGAATTGAGAAACGCCACCGCCGTTCCTACACAGGGCGGACGATCGGACGATTTCGAGATCAACTTCTCCTTAAAAAGGAGCGGCGCGGATAAGTTTGGCGCCTGGACGGGCGCGCACATTAACGAGTACATGGGCGTCGTGCTCAATGGAGAAGTGAAGTCGATTGCCTACATCAAGTCGCAGATCTTCGACTCTGGACAGATCACGGGACGTTTCACCAAACAGTCTGCGGAAGATCTGGCACTGACACTGCGTTCGGGTGCTTTGCCTGCGCCGATCGAGTACCTCGAAGAGCGCACGGTTGGACCAAGCCTGGGCGCGGATTCGATTCGCGCGGGAGTGAGAGCTTCGCTCGTGGGTCTCGCCCTCGTCGTAGTTTTCATGCTCTTTTACTATCGCGGATCCGGTGTCAATGCGGTCGTTGCGTTGATCCTGAATATGATCCTGATGCTCGCGGGGTTGATCGTGTTTGGCGCTACGCTGACCCTTCCTGGCATTGCCGGCATCATTCTCACGATCGGTATGGCGGTCGACTCGAACGTGCTGATTTTTGAGCGTATTC
>JBKPJS010000736.1:0-2012 GCA_046730815.1 Acidobacteriota bacterium | reverse complement strand
AGCCAATGTCTCGTGGGCTCGGAGATGTGTATAAGAGACAGTCTCTATGCCGCCCCAGCCGGGAAACTCATTCTCGGCGGAGAACGGATTATTGTTAATGCGGACCTCGCGAATGGCTTCTTTTGGCGGAATTTGTCCGTTCGAGAAACCATCGACTTTTACCTGCGCGCTTCCTCCTTCCGGATCGGCCGGACCCGCCATCGCCTGTAACGCTGCAGCCAATGCTTCCGGATCGTTAGGCAGAGCTTCGAGGTCGCGACCGCGCAAGACTATCGCGTTGGCGTTGTTATCGGAGTCAGTGCTGATGTGGCGGTCGTCGACGGTTACCTGTTCTTCTTCAAGTGCCACCTCGAGCTGGGCGTCGAGGGTCTTGATCTCGCGCGGCCGAATCTCCACAGTCTTCTCTTCGAATACACTAAATCCCGGCGAGACTATTTTCAGTTCGTAAGTTCCAGGTTCCAGTCTTCTGAACTCGTAAATGCCGGAGGAGTTTGTTGTGGCCGTTGTCATAACGCCGCGGGCGTTGCGCAACGTAGCCTTCGCGCCCACTATCAAACTGCCGAGCTGGTCAGTGACTGTGCCTTTGAGACTGCCGTTGTTTTGCTGGGCGAAAGCGAACGAGGCAATACTGCAATATAGAATCGCTCCAGACAGAAGCCTGATCAGCATGGCGAGGTCCTTATGATTGGAATAACCAAAATCCATCCACAGACTACACAGAAAGAATCAGTGGAATCTGTGGATGGTTTTTACACGTCAACACCTCGCGGGCGTTGCAAAAACGTGAGGACTGAAGAGCTAACTTTCGCCGCGAACGGCTTTGAGGTCCTTGATCAAATCGCCGATGGCATCTTCGGCAACGAGCATTTTCCTTGCCCGCCAAACGATGCGGGGTGGTTTTAGTGTTTCCGGTGAACCTTTGACTATCACAAACAACTCGCCGTATGGATAAGGATAGTTCAGGATTCTGCGGAACTCGACGACATTGAAAAAGATCACATAATCAGCTTCGGCGAGTTCTGTTGCAGGTCTCAGACTGTTGTATTTCTGAATGTACTTATTGAGTTTCCTGGCCAGTTGACTGTAGACCCAGCGGTAACGGCCTTGCGGTCGCGGATCGGCTTTCAGTACGTCGTCGATGATTGCGCGTTCGCGATCGTTGACGTCTACAACTCGAGATTTGAACACCACCAGCAGCGCGTTTTGCTTGTCGCGGATTTCCGACAGGGAATTGCCCTCAGCAACTGGCTGCTGGGCCATCGCGGGCAAGTAGAAGAGGAACAACAGGAGGATGGGCGCTGCTGCTTTCATGCTTTCTTAGTTCACATATTGGTCGCGCTTTTTGGCGGATGCGGCATGGCCGGCGAATCACCATCAGAATCCACCTTATTCAATCCCAGAAGATCTGCTCCCTCGGCAGTCAGCGAAACGTAGTCGTAACCTTCGGTGGTATGGCGCACGAGCAGGCGCTCTTTCTTCTCGAGATCTTCAAGCGCCCTGACGATGTCGGCGTTCGCGAAGGTGCCGGTACTTGCAAACAGTTCCTTTGCCAGAATCCGAGTTCGCTGTTCTGTCTGAAAGAAGCCGAGTACGTATTTTTCAATCTGCTGTAGGCGGCGTTTGTCCATGGCGGTGATTATGCGCCTTACGGTGAAGCGCGAGCAATATCCGGGCACTGATTAACGCGAGCCAGCGAGTCCTACGAAAAATCCTGTGGCTTCAGTAACAGCCAGCAATATCGCGGTCCATAGAAATGTGTTGCTCCACGGATGCGAGGTCAGAGAAGCTACATTGTCCGGCCCGGCGGCGATAAAGTGGTAGAACGCGCCGAAGAGGAATGAGCCGGCCATCGAAAACAGTAAAAGGAGAAAGCCGATTCGTTTGCGTCTCCAGATGAGAACAGCAGCCAATAGAGGGAGAAGATTGATCACCAGCAGGATGTAAATGTTTTGCCAGAGGTTCATCTGAATGCGCAGATTAGAGTGCGCCATCCCGTGCGGAATAGTGATGAG
>JBKPJS010000735.1:0-6040 GCA_046730815.1 Acidobacteriota bacterium | reverse complement strand
GACTGTTGCCTTTCGACGAGCCGTATCGCATTCCCGAAACAACGGCTAGAGCGGTAGAGGTCGCGCGGCAGCGCGGCGGCCGTGTCATCGCGGTGGGAACCACTGTGGTGCGCGCGCTTGAAGATGCGGCAACTGAAGATGGTCACTTACGCAGCGGCGAAGGACTCGCAAAAGGACGGATTGGTTCATCGACTCGCTTGCGCGTTGTCGATGCAATTCTCTCGGGCACACATGAACGAGGCACAAGTCATTACGAACTGCTGCGCGCATTTCTTGAAGACTCAACGCTTCAACGTGCAACAGAAGAGCTTGACGCTAACGGCTACAAGACTCACGAGTTCGGCGACTCCGTTCTAATCCTGTGACAGGATTGCAGGATTTTCAGGATTTACAGGATACTACCTCACTATGAACAGACCTTTTTCCAGATCCGCTCTGGTTTTAATTCTTTCATTCGTTTTTACCTATCCCCTCTTTGCGCAGATAAAAGAACAGGACATTCGCGCAGAACTCGGTTTTCTGGCAAGCGATGCAATGCAAGGTCGTCGTAGTGGCAGTGGCTATGAACGCATCGCGGCCGAATACATTGCCTCGCAATTTCAGCAATTTGGACTAGAGCCCGGCGGCGACGCTGACAGTGCCGGCAACAAGGGTTTCGTACAGCGCGTGGAGCTTCGATCAGGCACCACCTGGAATGTTATCGGCGTTCTGCGCGGTTCTGATCGACGAGCAACTGAAGCGATCATGCTCAGTGCCCATTTGGACCATCTCGGCGTTAACGAAACACTCACCGGCGACCAGATCTTTAACGGCGCTGACGACGATGCGTCCGGTTGTGTGGCTGTGTTGGAATTGGCGAGGACTCTTGCGGCGGGCAGACGGCCGCGGCGCACGGTGTACTTCATTTGTTTCGGAAGCGAGGAAAGAGGCGGTCAAGGTTCGAGATATTTCATTGATCACTCACCGGTCCCGCTGACAAACATCGTTGCTGACCTCACTTTTGAGATGCTTGGGAGACCAGATCCCAAGGTTCCACCGCGCACGCTTTGGTTAACTGGTTTTGAACGCTCGACTCTTGGACCAGAGCTGGCCCGGCAGGGAGCGTCGCTGGTTGCAGACCCGCATCCCGAACAGCATTTCTTTCAACGTTCTGACAATTATCCACTCGCTTTGCGTGGCGTCATTGCTCACACAGTTTCGAGTTTCGGCTTGCACGCCGATTATCACCGCCCGAGTGATGAAGTAAGTAAGATCGACTTTCCGTTCATGACCCGGTCCATTAACTCCCTCGTGAAGCCAATCCGTTGGTTGGCGAATTCGGCCTTCCATCCCACCTGGCTGCCCGGACAAGCACCTACACGATGAAAGCAAAATTCTTCAGTTCGCCTGACCAGTTTCGAGAGTGGCTCGAGGAGAACCACGACCGCGAGAGCGAATTGCTAGTTGGCTTCCACAAGAAGTCATCCAAAAAGAAAAGCGTCACTTACGCGGAAGCGTTGGACGAGGCTCTGTGTTTCGGCTGGATCGATGGAGTGCGCCGGAACCTGAACGAGACGAGTTACACCATTCGTTTTACACCGCGAAAGTCAAAGAGCATCTGGAGCCTGGTCAACGTCAGGCATGTGGAGCGACTGAAGAAAGAAGGACGCATGCAGCCTCCCGGACTCGAGGCATACGCGCGCCGCGATCCGAAACGCACGGGTATCTACGCATTTGAGAATGCGCCTCGCGAACTTTCTCCTGCTTACGAGAAAATCTTCCGTGCGAACAAGAAGGCTTGGGAGTTCTTTGAGAAGCAACCTCCCTACTCCAAAAGGACGTCCATTCACTGGGTGATGAGTGCAAAGAAAGAAGAAACTCAGGTGAGGCGACTCAAACATCTGATCGAGAATTCCGATAAAGGCGTGCGATCAGGTGTACTTGTCCCGAAGCCTAAGTGATTTCATGTCAATCCTGATAATCATGCAAATGCTGTAAACTGAACTAAAGACATGAACACTGCGGAAGCCCTTACAACCAGAAAATCAAAAGCAGATCGCGCAGGGCGCCCACCCGGCCCGACAGGCGGACCCATCATGGGCGTGATGCGCGAGTTCAATCGCGACACGCTCGGCTTTGTTACGCGTTGTCGCGACTATGGCGACGTTGTTCATTCCCGGTTTCTCTACGTTCACGCTTACTTCCTTTATAACCCCAGCGACATCGAATCGCTCTTGACGACTAACGCGAAAAGCTATCGCAAGGCAGAGTCACTTCGCTCTCCTTTCTTTCATCGCCTGGTCGGCAACGGTTTGGTAACGAGCGAGGGCGATTTCTGGCGCCGGCAAAGGCGTCTGGCCCAACCCGCGTTTCACCGGCAGCGGATCAGCTCGTATGGCGATGTCATGGTCGAATACACGCAGCGTGCGATCGCTTCGTGGAAGCAAGGCGAGCGGCGGGATCTGGCGCGCGACATGACGCGCCTCACGCTCGAGATCGTCGTGAAGACGCTTTTCAATTCGGACGTTTCAAACGATGCCGATCATATCGGCGAAATTCTGTCAGGTCTCGTGAAACCGTTTGCCTCCCAGGCCACGGTGAAATGGATTCTCGACAATCGCTTGCCGACGCCCGGACATCGCCGGTATTTCCGCGCGGTGAGCGAGATCGATCGCATCGTGTTTCGCATAATTGCTGAACGCCGCGCGAGCGGTTATGACGAAGGCGATCTGTTGTCGATGTTGCTCCAGGCCCAGGATGAAGACGGCACGCAGATGAGTGATGCACAGTTACGCGACGAGGTGATGACGTTGTTTCTGGCGGGACATGAAACGACTGCGCTGGCGTTGTCGTGGAGCTGGTATCTGTTGGCAACGCATCCACAGGTTGAAGAGAAGTTTCATGCGGAGCTCGATGCAGTGCTTGGGGGACGGGTACCGAGCGTTTCTGATCTGCCGAAGCTGAAGTACACGGAGATGATTGCGAAAGAGGCAATGCGGCTGTATCCGCCGGCTTATGCGATTGGCAGAGAGGCAATTGAAGAGACCGAGATTGGCGGATATCGCGTACCGAAGGGTACGCAGCTCTTCGCGTTTCAATGGGTCACGCATCGCGACCCACGCTACTTCGATGAACCTGACACGTTTAAACCCGAGCGTTGGGAAAGCACTGAACAGCCGTTAAAATATGCTTACTTCCCTTTTGGCGCCGGCCCGCGGCAGTGTATCGGAAACTACTTCGCGATGATGGAGGTTGTGCTGTTGCTCGCGACGATTGGACAGCGGTTTCGATTCAAGCTCGATCCAGAGCACAGGGTGGAAGTGTTACCGGTCTTGTCGTTACGACCGAAGAATGGCATTCAGGTAATTATTGAACCGCGTATTTAACGGATTGCCTGCACGATCATTTCCCATTCCTCGATGGTCAAAGTCTCGGCACGTCGTTGCAATTCGACGTTCGCTTTGCACAAAACAATGCTTGCGCCGCCGTTGCGCTTCAACATTTCCTGCAAGCGCCCACTCGCATGACGAAGATTATTGAGTATCGTCTTTCTTTTTAGTGCAAACCCGGCACTCACGACCTCCCATAACAAGCCCTCATCCGTAATTTCCGCGTTGATCCGCCGCCTAAATTTCAGCCGCATGACACTGCTCCAAACCTTTGGCGGCGGTCGAAACGCGCCCGGTGCAACATCAAAGAGCTTCTCAGTTTCACAGTAGGCTTCCACGAGCACTGATATGTAACCACGATCGCTGGTTCCGGCAGGCGCGAGCACTCGGTCAACTACTTCCTTTTGAAGCATCAGCACCATTTCATCTAAACACGCACGCTGCGAGATTAAACGTTGCAGGATCGCTGTTGAAATGTTGTAGGGTAAGTTCGCGACGAGCCTCGCTGAACGAGCCGGCAGGATCTCTGCGCAGAAGTCCGTGGTGAGCGCATCAGCCATTACGAGTTTGAAATTCGGTAAGGCGGAAAACCGTTCACTCAACAACGGCGCCAGCTTTCTGTCAAACTCCACCGCGATCACGCGACCGGCGCGTTCGAGAAGCACGGAAGTAAGCGCGCCAGTGCCTGGTCCAATCTCGACGATGGTTTCTTCAGGTTTGGGCGCGAGTGCATCGACTATGCGGTAAATCGTGCGCTGGTCGCGGAGGAAGTGTTGGCCCAGGCGCTTGGAGGGGTAAGGTTCAGCACCGTCATCCTTCATCCGACGGTCCTTTATCAATTCGAGGATAGCCAGACACTTCGATGTCGTTGCCCCGCTGAACTACTGTGGTCCTTTCCAGATCAATTGCTTCCGACATCATTTCAACGCCTCTTCCGCCAACAGCACTCGGAGCGTCAGTGCCGCCGACGATCTTGGGCGCGATCAGAAACGTAAGCTTGTTTACCACCCCTGCATCGACAAACTCGCCGGCGATGGCTGCGCCGCCTTCGACCAGAACACTTTGGATCGAACGGCCACCAAGCTCTTGCAGCACCGCATGGAGATCGCCGCGGATTGAGTTCACAACCTCGACGCCTTTTGCCCGGAGCTCTCTCGCTTGCAAAGCGCGTTCGTTCCCAAAAATAATTACCGAGCCCTGAGAGGTTGTTGTCGCCAATTGAGAATTCGGAGAAAGCCGCACGGCGTCGTCAAGCACTATTCGAACCAACGGACGCCGGCGCGGCAATCCGGATCGATCGATTAACAGGGGATCATCCGTTATCGCTGTTCCAGCACCCACCAGGATCGCGTCGTACTCGTGGCGCAGATCCTGTGCTCGGGCACGTGCCTCAGGACCCGTAATCCAACGAGAATCACGCGTGCGAGTGGCGATCTTCCCATCAAGCGAAACCGCGAGTTTTAAATGCACAAAGGGCAGTCCGGTTTGCATGTAGTGCAGATAAGTCTCGTTCATCTGCGCGGCTTCCTCACGCAGCAATCCAGTTTCGACAACAACGCCGGCCGCACGAAGATGAGCAAAGCCTTTTCCGGAAACTTTGGGATTGAGATCCTCGATCGGCGCCACGACGCGCTTAATTCCGGCGGCAATCAACGCGTCGGTACAAGGAGGCGTGCGCCCGTGATGCGCGTGCGGTTCGAGTGAGACGTATGCGGTGCCGCCGCGTGCCTTCTCACCGGCGAGCTCGAGCGCGATCGTTTCCGCGTGCTTGACTGCTTCAAAGATATAAAACCCCTCGCCGGCAATCTCGCCCGTTGAACTCAGAACGACACAACCAACGAGTGGTCCAGGACTGACCTGCCCAACACCTTTCCTGGCGAGCTCGAGAGCCCGAGCCATCATGCGGCGATCGGTCTCAGTCCATGTAGTTGTCGGTTCAGTCAGGGTAGTTGTCGTTTGCACTAAAATCTAGAACCCTCTTCTCTGTGCAACCTCTGTGTTCTCTGTGTCTCTGTGGTGAACTGTTTCAGGAATAGCAAACCACAGAGACACAGAGAACACAGAGGTTGCACAGAGTTAATTTCCAAACAGTGAATTCACGTACTGATGCGGATCGAAGACAACCAGGTCATCAACCTTTTCACCAATTCCGGCGTAGCGAATCGGCAGGTTTAGCTCTTTTGCGATCGCAACGGCGATTCCACCTTTGGCCGTCCCGTCGAGCTTAGTCAAAACAATACCCGTGACTCCAGCAACTTTCAGAAACTGCCTCGCCTGTTCGAGACCATTCTGTCCGGTAACCGCATCGACGACGAGTAATGTTTCATGCGGCGCGCCTTCAACCTCGCGGGCTGCAACGCGTTTCATCTTCTCCAACTCCGCCATCAAATTTGATTTTGTGTGAAGCCGTCCGGCGGTGTCGACAATCAACACTTCCGAACCACGCGCCTTCGCTGCCTTGAGCGAGTCGAAAAGAACAGCCGCCGGATCAGTCCCCTGCTTCTGCTGAATCAGCGGCACACCGGTGCGCTCCGCCCAGATAGCGAGTTGGTCCGACGCCGCCGCGCGAAATGTATCGGCAGCGCAGATTAACACGTCGTTACCTTCGGCCTTGATACGTTGAGCGAGCTTCCCGATAGTCGTCGTTTTCCCAACACCGTTCACCCCCACGA
>JBKPJS010000734.1:0-3060 GCA_046730815.1 Acidobacteriota bacterium | reverse complement strand
CTGCAACTCGTTGGGCGAAAAATTGAACGTCGGCATGCGGAAGTTCAGGTACGGGCGCACACCATTGCGGTCCAATCCTGGCTGAGGCTGCAACTTCGGTCCGGCTGCATTTTGGTTCGCGGCGTTTTGATTCGCAGCAGGCGACGCCTGAGCTTGAGCCTGCGGCGTGCCTGTCGGTTGTGGGCTCGCTTCCGGCAGCGCGTTGATCTGTTGCGCTTGCGCCGGAGTCTTCTCACCACTCATCGACGGGTCGTGCAAAAACCTCAGCAACCACGCAGGGTCAACACGCGCGCCTTCACTCGTCAATCGCGGCGGAAGCAGGTCTTTGCCTTCCGGCGTTTGATAGAACGGCAAGTCCATCACTACTGACCGCTGTCCAACCTGTAGCTGGTGACAGCCCATGCAGTTGTACTTTTTGACCACCCACCAGCCATTCTGAATGTCCTGTCTTCTTTGATCCTGTGGAGTGTAGAAGAGCGTGCTCGGCACGTTAGCGCCTTCAGCACCCACGCTGCCCAGCAGAAATGTTGTCAGCGCGGTGCGCCACTGCGGAGTTAAAAACGGCTCGGGCATACGCAGCCGGTCTTTTGGATCTTTCTCTTTACCTTCGTCGTAGATCGACGGCTGCGTGATCTTGTGTTCGAAAAATCCTTTGTGGTTGTACCAGGGCTTCTCCTCTTTTTCTTCCGGACGCAGCTTCAGCGGATCAAATCCTTCTTCCGCGTGTTTCGTTTGCAGCGCGAAGTCAAGCCGCTCGATCGGAGTCGCTCCTTCGACGGTTAACTCTTTGCCGATTCGCTGTTCCTCTTCAAAGCCCTTGATCTCGTGACAGCCGGCGCAGCCGTATTGCTTGATAAGCAGACGGCCCTTTTCTTTCAGGTTCGCGTCGTTCACAAAATCCGCGGACGCATAACTCGGAGGTGAAGAAAGCGAGAACAGATAAGTGGCGATGTCGCGCGCATCTGTTTCAGATAAGCGGAAGTTTGGCATCACCGTCATGTTCTGCACCTGCAACTCGGCGCCATCGTTCGGGCAGCGCGAATGCAGTTCAGTGTCGAAGACAAACGGCAAGTTCTTCTTCGAATAATCGTCGGCGGTCAGATCGCGTTTCTCTTTTGGACAATAAGGCGCGACACGTTCGCGCGGATTGTGAATCCAGCGCACGATGTAATCGAAGTTTGCTTTCTCTCCGACTCGCTGGAGGTTAGCGGCAAAGTCGCCACCAATCTTATTGTCGCCTTCTCCAATCGAGTGACAGGCGAGACAACCGCGGCTTTCGAAAAGTTCCTTACCGTGATCTTTATTGCCTTGCTGCTGCGTGGGCAGTTTTGAATCAAAACTCTCCTGCCACAGGTAGGCGGAGATTGCCTGAATCTGTTCCGGGCCATCCTTGTCGCGCATGTGAGCGTCTTCTCGAGGCACGCCGAAACGCCAGAAAGTCGGCATCTTCGTGCCCGGACGAAACGCCTGAGGGTTCTCCAGCCAGACCGGTAACCACTCCTTGCGCAACTTGACGCGAACGTCTTTGAGGTTTGGTCCAACTTTCTTTTGATCCTGCATCAAATACTTCGCTTGCAGGTTCATCTGATCGATACGGGCAGCTAGCAGGCTATTCGTGACGCGCAGGCTCTCGGCGTGGGCCAAAAGCTTTTTCACGTCATTCTCGTCTTCGACTGTCGCCGACTTCTCCGTATCCGCACGGACCTGTTTTTCGTTCGCGACGATCTGATCTTCGAGTTGGCCGATTGACTGTCGCGCAGCCGCCAACGAGTCTGTCTCGCGATCGAAACCTTCATAACGATGACAACCCATGCAGCCGCGTTGCGCGAAGAGATCGCGGCCGAGATTCAACGTCTCCGCTCCCTGCGTGACGCGATCCCGCGCGTGACACTGCTGGCAGCCGGCTTCCGTATTCTCTTTCTCAAACATGGGCCACAGCCAGAAGCGATGGCGCCCATGGCCTTTCATGTCACTCGTGGTCGCACGTCCGTTGCCCCAGTGACAACTGGCACAACCAAACTTCTCCGGATTGTGAACCTGCAGGATTTCCCGGTTGGGATGGCTAACGAATGCACGCGCTAAACTGTCCGGCTGTTTGCCTGGACCATCAGGAGCAAGACTCGCCGGGGTCAATTCGAGTGGCTCACGAATACCTGCGTGGCAAACCTCACAACGGTCTACGATGTTGTAAGCGTTGACGCTGATCTGATGACCGAGGATCGAGTAATCGTAGTTGGACATCTTGGTCTTCAGGCCTTCGATCGCCGCCGGACCAAGTCCAACCAGATGATTCTTCAAATAATCGTCACGCTTCTTCGCGAGCTCCGAAGGCGTCTTCAACAGCTCCGCTTTTCTGCCTAAGCCTTTCGCCTTCTCATCGCGCAACTGCTCGTAAAGCGCTTCGAGTTGCGCGTAGTTGAGGGATTTCTTTTCAACGGACTTTCCGTCATCTGAAGGTAATTCGACAGTGACTTGTTCCTGCCTCTTCTGCTCAGCCTGGCGGCGATATCGTTCCTTGGCCGAGCCGCTCGAGGTCTCGACGTTGTAGTTGATGACCGTGAGGCGACCGCGTTGATTTTGAAACGTGTCGGTGATTGCGTCGAGCTTACTTTGCGCGCGCTTTACGTCGGCATCGATCTGCGTTATCTCAGGCTGCACTTCCTCGCGCGCTGCTTTTTCCTCCGCATCAAGTTGTTGATACTCGGGACTTTCCTTGATCTCCGCTTCAGTCTTTCCAGCGTTCCCTTTGATACTGTCGAGGTATCTCGAGTAACGGCTGACAAACTCCTTCTGCATGCTCTTCCAGGGACGCTGTCCGAACGCTTCGTCGTAGAGCGCCCACGCGATGGAGATCGTCAACAGCAGCGCAGACATCAACATCCAGCCGCTGGTGGAATGACTCGCAATTGGATCCTGTGCCGGTAGATCGGCTTCTCTTTTAACCAACGATTCGCCGGGCCCTGGGATGTCCGCCACTATGATCTTCCCTCCACGTTGCTCATATGTTGAACCAGGGAGTTACCCACACATACTTGATGGTCAAAGCCAGACGCAAAATCA
>JBKPJS010000733.1:0-3535 GCA_046730815.1 Acidobacteriota bacterium | reverse complement strand
CGTCAGTATTTCTGATTCACGATATCGAACTAACTGGCGATCCGCGCCTGTGACCTTCAGCACTACGTCAGCCAGATCTTCGATTGAGTGGTGATTGCTGCCGCCGATGTTGTAGGTTTCGCCGGGACGAAAATTCTCGCTGATGTTGACCAGCGTTCTGACGGTGTCGGCGAGAAAGGTCGACGTGCGATAGTGGCCGCGAAAAACAGTGAACGGCAGGTTGTTTAGAGCGCAATACAGAAACCGGCAGTTCACTGACCTATATGGGCTGTAATACTCACCTGGACCGTAGGTGTTGAAGAGCCTGACCACGACAGATTCCGTGCCGTACTGGATTGCGGAGTTGCGGACCTGCATCTCGTTAACCCATTTTGTCATGGCATAGTCATTCATCTGCTTGATCTCGTGATCATCCATAACTGACTCCACCATCAATTCCGGCCAGTCACCATACACCTCTGACGACGAGAAATGGATGAGACGAAATTTCAGGCGTTCCTGTAGTCTGATAATGTTCTTGGTTCCCACGGCGTTGGTGCGCCAAAGAGTTTCGTAAAAGTCTTCGCCGTTCCATCTTCCGAATTCAGCGGCACAGTGAAATACATGGTCAAATGGTCCAGTTCGCTCAAACACTCGTTCGATCTGACGAAACTCTCCGACATCACAGCGGGCATAACCCGGTGGATCAACATCAGTCCGCAGACTAAAACCGACCTCATCCGGTTGATGGTGAAGATCGCACGAGACAACCTGGTGCCCGCGAGAGCGAAGTTCCTTTACCAGACCTGAGCCGACTATTCCCAGTCCACCTGTCACAAGAATTCTCATTAATCACCTCTATTGCCGCTGATCAAAATGGTAAAGCTCTGTTATTGGTGCGCTGGAATGCAACGATGAAGTGGTGCTAAGAGATTTTGCTCATCCAGAAACTTCCGGGCCATCGTGTTCTCCGGTCATATGATGAGAACGTCGCTTCCAACTTTTCGGGATGCTTGAGATGCATGTAGCTGCCAGCCCAGTGTACCTCGAAGCTGTCGTTGAAGGCCAAGAAGGCCTGTAACAAATACTGCTCATTCCAAAACGTTTGTTGGTTCATTACCCACTGCCGCGGGTACTCAGCGGGCAGGAAGATATCGTGCACGTGAATCACGACACCCGGACGAAGACGCGGCAGTACTTCCAGATATAAGTACTGGACATCACTTCCGATTTTCAAAACATGACTGGAGTCGATGAACAGGATATCGTTCCGCTCCAGATTGGAAAATTTCTCCACGGGAATATCCTGCGCCTTAATTTGAACGAGCTCCGTGAGTCCAGGGAATCCTTCTCGCAACACATTATTCGGATACGGCTCAAAGGCAATCAGGTCGCATGACCCTCCGTTCTTCAACACTGCTTGCGCAGACAGGTAAGTCGAATTTCCCGAGCCGATTTCGAATATGCGGCGTGGCCGAAGATGGCGGATCATGCAGTAGAGAACTTCTCCATCGACACTTTCGAAACCGCCGTTGTTGACATAGTAGCGATGAGGTTCTCCAGTTTTTTCGCGCGGTAATGCCTCGTACTCCTGCTTGTACTTAGAGACGAACGTCTCGAGCAACTGCAATTGCCGGGTTTCGTTTAGACGCACTCCCGGTAGATCTGATAGTTGATTCCACAGGCTTGGATTCAACGTACGCGTGTCCGGAATCGGTTGATAAAAATGTACCGGCACAGCATGCACACCTCTCGCCTGCCAGTAAGAAAAGTTATTCAGCAGATGTGATATCAGTCGTGTTTGAATGGGGCGCAGAATTGGCCTAAGCAATTTCATTGGCGGAGATTAATGGTACTCGCAGCGCGCAAATCTAGCACACTGTGTTTTTCTGTGCGACCTTCGCATACATATCCAACACGAGCGGTTTTATAACGCGTTGGTCTAATCGTTCCGCGGCGCGCTTTGCATTTGCGGTTGCAGCTTTATCAACAAGGTCATTGTCTGTGAGTGCGCGCCTTAGCGCTGAAGCAATCTTTTCACAGTCTTCCGGCGGAACCAGTAACGTGGTTTCACCGTCAGTCGCCCATTCACAGAAACAACTCGTGTCAGACTGCACCGGGAAAGATCCCATTGTCATCGCCTCCAGTGCAGAGGTGCTGGCAGCATCGCTGATACTAAGACCCAGAGAAACCCGTGCTTTTCCGTGCAGTCGCACAATCTCTTCGTACGGTCGACCGGGCGGCAAAACTTCAACCTGAATACCAGTGCGTTGGGAAAACAATTCGCTCGCGATGGCCATGTCATTCTCGGCGAGATGAACAGAGACCACGTATCCTCGCAGCACATCAGAGCAAAGCTCTAAGGCACGGAGTCCGAAGAGAGCACGGCCCGCCCAATTCTGATATCCCTTCAATGCGATGTGACGTCTTGACGATGTAAGACCGGGTGAACGCAAACTATTCATCCAGGATATGTCAAAGCCTCCACCGCCCGGTATAACCGGAAGATCTTCACCGCGAAATCCGTGCTCCCGTGCTAAAGCGAGGTCGCGCCGGCACTCGCTGTGGTGATAATCGCAAGCTTGAAGCACCGCTCTGACTGTATTTGCATGCGCGGCCAGCTTGCCAAAAAGATAGACGTCGCTGCCCCAGTTGGAGGCGATCCATGGTGGAAAGGAATTTCCGCGAAACCGTTTTTTTGCTTCCAACATGAGGTAGCCTGCGCGTTGAAATTCCATCGAGTGCACAACGTCAGGCTGCAAACGTCGAATTAACCACGCGAGCCATTCCGCACGTTCCATCCAATTTGGAGCGAGCCGCTGCGCAATTCGTTTTACGCGGTAATGACCCCTGCCAAGCGGCCATAGACCACGCGAACGAACACTTGAATCGAGTGTTGGAGAACGTATCGAAGAAAAAGAGTAGGTGGTTACATTTCTTAGTTCCGGGTGGAGACTCGCTTCGTAGGCGGGGAAAAGGTGAAGGTCCCATCCTTGATCTGTTATCTGATTGATCCAGCGTGCTGTGTGAATGCTATCGGGCAGCGCTACAAATAGAATCCGCAAAAGTAAACTCCCAAAGTGGTGAGTTAGGAGCAACTCACTAGTTTGCTCCTGCGCGCAATAAACCTAAACGGTAGCGAGCGGAAGTTCTCGCACGGGTGGCGAGCGGTCTTAGAACCGCGAGCTGCAAAAGCCGTAGTAAACCGGGCCCGTCTTTCGCGAGCTTCATTAATCGTTTTACGGCGTCGAAACGAGAACCGCTAACAACGAGTCGCTCGAACAGCAAGCCGAATTGAATTGACAGCGACTCATCGAATTGTCGTCGCCGCCGCCCGTCTTTCAAAAACCGCTTCCGGTGTTTTTGCAGCACTGATATCGTGTGTTCAACCATTCGTATTTCATTTCGAGAGTAGTTGCCGGCGTGGACCATGTATTCAATTAGCGGCTCGGCTATGAATCCGAGTCTGGCATCAGGCAGACAACGCAGCCACATTTCGTAATCGTCAGCGGGCACCGCTGCCGGATCAAGTAATCCATGTTTCTCAAACAAAGAC
>JBKPJS010000732.1:0-4166 GCA_046730815.1 Acidobacteriota bacterium | reverse complement strand
CACCCGTCGTTATCCGGTTAATCGCAATCGGACTGATCCTCGTGCCAAGATTTGCAAAGGCGGTATACGCCGAAGCAATTTGCAGCGGTGTTGCTTCACTTGTCCCGAGCGCCATTGCCGGGTACGCGCGTGGCGGTTTCGGTAAACCGGCCCTGGCCGCGAGACTCATCACGCGTCCGATCGTTACTTCCATCGCAACTTCTACCGTAACCACATTCAAACTATGGACCAAAGCGTCACGCAAGGTTACTGGCTCGTGACTGTAGGTTTCACCAAAGTTTCCAGGCGAGTATTCCTGGTTGTCGAAGGTGAAAGTCTTTGGCTCGTCCATATAGGTCGTAGCCGGTGTGATCACACGCGGTATCGGATCGTATGCAGTATTGAGCGCTGTGGCGTAAACGAAAGGTTTAAATACCGAACCGGGTTGCCGGTAAGCGTCCGTCGCGCGATTCAACTGGCTCTTCGAGTAATCTCGACCACCAACCATCGCGACGATCTCGCCAGTTTTTGAATTCATCGCGACCAGCGCAGCCTGCAATGTGCCTGGCTCAAAACGCTTCGACTGGATCTTGTCGAGTGCAGTCATCTGCTTGGTCAACGCGGCATACGCAGCGCGCTGAAGATCCATATCAATCGTCGTGTAGATACGAAGGTGTTCGGCGGCGCTGGCGCCGGCGATCATGTCGCCCAGTTGGTTTTGAACGTAATCTGCGAAGTATGGCGCGTCTGAAACGTCGATCCGGCCTTTCGCAGGAACGACCTGAAGCAGTGTCGCTTTAGCTGTCGCTAATTCATTCTGTGTGATAGCGCCGGCTTCGGCCATCGAGTCCAACACCTGATTGCGACGCGCAGTCGCTGTATCCAGTTTGGTGTACGGATTGTAGCGATTCGGGCTGCGAATGAGTCCGGCGAGAAACGCCGATTCTGCGAGGGTGAGATTGGTTACGTCCTTATTAAAGTAAGCACTGGACGCTTCGCCAAAACCATTTATCGAGAAGCCGGCCTGTTGGCCCATGTAGACCTGATTACAGTAGAGCTCAAAGATTTTTTCTTTACGAAGCCGCGTCTCGAGAATGATCGACATGTACGCTTCAGAAATCTTGCGCTGCCACGTCTGTTCCGGTGAGAGCAAAAGGTTTTTGACGAGTTGCTGGGTGATACTCGAACCACCCTGGCGCGCAAGCGGCGAGGTGGGATCTGAATCGTAGCGCCGGATGAAAGCACGAATGATTCCGCGAATATTTACGCCGTAGTGCTCGAAGAAGGAGCGATCTTCTGTAACTGTGATCGCTTTAACCAGGTGCGGCGGTAGATCGCTGAAGCCAATCACTTTTCGTTTCGCGCGTTCACTTCCGGTGACTGAGGTGATCAATTCCGGCTCGAGCCAAACACGTTGAAGCGTACCACGGCCGTCGAGGTCTGTGAGTGAGCTAATCGCCTTCCCTGAACTCGTAAACTGTATGCGTACGTTTTGAAACTGCTTTACACCGTCAACGCTGGACGCACTACTCGGCTCAACATCGATCGTCGTTCCGTTTACTGCATAACGACCACGAGAAGTATCTGCCTGTTGAGTCTTCTCGACGTAGCCCGCGCGGTTCAGAAAACCCAACACGTCTGCTTGTGAGATCGATTCGTTTACGCGTAGTTGTTTCGGAGCTGCATAGATGCCAGCCGTTCGTGTAAACACTTCGCCGGCAAGAAGATTGTCGATGCGTCCTGAAAAGACTGTCCAGTAGTAGATCAAGATGCCCAGTATTATTGCGCCCACGAAGACGACGGGTATAACTACTGGCGCACTCAGCAAACGGCGGCGCCACCTTCGCGCGAAGCCTGGCCGAGTTTCGACGTAAGACACGACCTTTGATGGATAACGTACCGGCATAGATCATTTAAGCCGCAGATGAACGCAGATCACGCAGACTTGATCTGCGGTCGTCTGCGTTCATCTGCGGCTTAATACGTAACATTCTCAACTCGGTTCTGTCGACGTTTCGTTTGACAGTACTAGCCGCATTCGTTAACGTGGCTGGCCTCCGCTGAGGGCCTGAGTGACTTTGATGCCACTCTTCCTGTATGAGTCTAACACCTCGTCTCAGTTTCCTTCTCCCCAGCCGTGCTCGAATGCGCCTGGTCTTGTTTGCGGTTTTGGGCGCAGTCGCCCTCGGGACCCTCGTGTTTCACCTGCTGGAAGGCTGGTCTATACTGGATAGTCTTTACGTTACGGCCCAGACGCTCACGACTGTTGGCTTCGGCGACCTGGCGCCCAGCACGCCGGCCGGCCGCGCCTTCGCGACAGTGTTCATGATGGCGGGCGTGGGCGTCGTGCTTTATGCTCTGACGACTACCGTGCAGGCGATTGTTCATTCGGAACTTTTTTCAACGTACCGTTCGCGAAAAATGAGCAATATGCGAGATCATTTTATCATCTGTGGCGCGGGCCGCGTCGGATCGCATTTGGTGCGCAGCCTTACGGCCACAAATGAAACGTTCATGGTCATCGAAACTGACTCCGCAAAGGTGGAAGCACTCGTGGACCTCGGGATTCCGGTCCTTGCGCGTGACGCGACGCTCGAAGAAAGTCTGCGCCAGGCCGGCGTCGAACACGCGCGCGGGCTTGCTGCGTGCCTGCCGGACGATGCGGATAATGTGTATGTGGTCTTAACTGCGCGAGACTTGAATCCAAACATTCACATCGTCGCTCGTGCTGCGGAAGAGCAGGCCGAAAGTAAACTGATCAGGGCCGGCGCAAATCACGTCGTGGCGCCGACGATCATCGGCGGACACCGAATGGCCATGGCTTTGACAAAACCTGCCGTAGGCGACTTTCTTGATTCCGTCACTGCCAATGACCTCGAGCTTGGATTTGAACAACTCGAAATTGAATCTGTTTCTTCACTCGTCGGACGAAAACTCAGTGAAACGGTTATTCGGTCTGAACTCAACATCGTGATCGTCAGTATTCGACGCAGCGACGGCAAGGTGCTCTTCAATCCCAGCGGCGAAGCACGGATTGAAGGTGGCGACATGCTAATCGCCATCGGTCATCCAGAGTCTCTGGTGAAGTTAACTGCTCTTGCGCGTGGGCGCGCGGTGGCAAAAATCGAAAGCGGTGAGAAAGTTACTCGATGAAGACTCTCGTAACCGGAGGCAGCGGCTATTTGGGTACGTACGTACGCCAATTCTTCTCAGCCGACGATTTTTCGCGCCGTTCAGATTTGGACATCCTTGACGAGCAAGCTGTGCAAAGAGTTGCGGGCTACGACGCGGTCATTCACCTGGCAGCACACTTCAACAAACATCCTGATGGCGCTCGCGAATGCTTCCGCACCAATGCAGAAGGTACAGCAAACATCATTCGCAACATGAAACGGGGTTCGGTTTTTGTTTATGCGTCTACGAAGGACGTTTACGGCAGCCATGCGAACGAGAAGGACGAAGTTGCCGAACACACAAGCACCAATTACTGCGGCCAGTCGGCGTTTGAGTGGTCCAAGTTAATCGGTGAACACTACGTAGAATACTATTCACAACAACGTGATATTCGCGCTTGCATCTTCCGGCTTTCAACCGTCTTCGCCCGCCCGTCAGAAGGTAATGAGCCCGGTTTAGTCACGCATTATGTTGAATCGATAAAACACCGCATGCCGATTCGATTGCCGGCGGGAGTCGATCCGGTCCGTGACATCCTCTATGTCGACGACTTCTCTCGCGCTTGCCAGGCGTTTATCAATCGGAATATTACGTTCGGACTCTATAATCTCGGAGGCGGCCGCCTAAACACTGTTAGCTTGCGCGACATCATAAAACGAGTTGGTGCAATGATCGACATAGAACCAGTGATTCAGGAAGATTCCGCGCTGCCTGCGCCTGTCCCTTTGCGTTACGTTTCTGACGTGACACGTATCTTCAACGAATTGGACTGGCAACCTCAGATTGGGATTGACGAAGGGCTGCGAGTGCTTCTGTAAATGACGAGTGCGCACGCTGAAAGTATTAAGCGAGTCGTCGTGCGGGGCACGAACTGGGTCGGCGATTCAGTGATGACCGTGCCCGCGCTTCGCGCTCTCCGGCGAGTGTTGCCGGACGCAAACATCACGCTCGCAATTCGTCCCGGCGCTAAAGGAATCTTTTCAGAAGCGGATTTCATCGACGACGTGCTCCTC
>JBKPJS010000731.1:0-9133 GCA_046730815.1 Acidobacteriota bacterium | reverse complement strand
TTGAAATACTTCAGCAGCGTGGTAGCGATCGCGGCGGAAATGTAGATTGCCGATGTTGTGTTCGATCTTACCCGCGGCTAGAAAGTCGTTGTAGCCGAGAAAAACTTCGCGAGCACGCAGACCACATTCAATGGCCTCCTCGTAACGTCCCAACATCGAAAGCGCGATGAGCTTGCTTACCTGGGTCGCTGCCGCTGTATGAATGTTTCCGAGACTGACAAACTGACGCTCGGATTCTTCGAGGTGAGAAATCGCTAATTGCATTTCTCCGCTGATAAGTGCCTTGAGACCGGCGGCCCATGAGGTTAAAGCCTTGATTTCCGGATTAGGTCGAATCTCCGCTAATCGTTGGAGTGAGGCCGCAGCGCCAAGCGCTTGTGCAGGATGAGTACTCCACCCGTCGAGACAGATGTCTTTCAAACAGTAGGCAAGTTCTACATCAGCCAGGGTAGAGTTTTCCCAAAGCAATGTTTCTCGCGTCGCATTGCTGGAATTAACGAGAAGCGCCGCAAGCTCCGCACGCTGCATTGGTCAGGTTAGTCCTTGAGCTCTAGCTCCGGGATCTCAATTTCAACATCTGCCATTCTTACTTTGAGCGAATAGTTCCCTACCGGGATCGCCGGAAGCGTAAATTCACACAACTCATTCAGACTCGCTTCCGCCGATCCAGTTGCACCTGAGATTTCGACCAGACCTCCAGCGCAACTGTCTCGTATGACTTGTCCGGCGATGACACATTCTTCGTTTTGAATGGTGATGCGCAAATCTAAATCAGTCTGTTGCGCGGAATAGAGCAACTGGCGCGAGGCCGTATGGAGTGAGCGCACACCAAAAGCTGGACCGGTGTGGCGACTGTCAAAGATCAAGGTCGCAACGATCCGCCGCAATGGCGGCTGCGTTCCCGGCGGGAAAATACTTATCGCGGACATCAAGACGTCGCGCGGAGCGTCTTCCACCGTATCGCTCTTCATCATGAGGATGAGCTGCTGGAGACGGCGCAGCGTGTCGTTACAAGCTGAACACGTTGCGACATGAGCCATCGCAGCTTCCCGAGATTCCGGTTTCGCGCGGTCCTCTACGATATCCGCAAGGGTTTCCAGTGAAGTATGTGATGAGGTATTCATAGCTATTCTCGGGCATTCCCGTTCAAACAGAGCTTACCCGAGATCAGAAAATACACTAGTACCCCTATTTCTTTAACATTCGAAGCAATTTGCCCAGGCAGCGAGCTCGTGTCGGACCAATACTGCCTTCCGGAATCCCGAGTGAAGCCGCTAATTCGGCATACGACGGCGGCTCCCGTTGATAAAAGAGCATTTGCAGCAGGATTCTACAGCGCTCGTCCAGCAACGAAACAGCCGTGCGAATCCGGTGTTGCTCTTCAAGAATTAACAATTGCTCGTCCGGAAGCGGCGCGTCATCGCGAATCGTCGCAGCTTCGTCTGCCGACAGGTCTGCATTCGCATCTGAGTGTGATCTGCCTCGCCCTTTGGATATAGTTCGCCAGGTCTTCCGGCGAGCAGTCGTAACCAACCAAGCCTGAAGCTTTTCGGGTTCCTCTATATCGTTCAGTTTTTGAAAGAGAGTTGTGAATACGTCCTGAAAAATGTCGGCAGCCTGATCTTCGTCGAGTCCGGCGCGAAGCGGAATCGCGTAGATGAGACGTTGATAACGCTGTATCAGTTTCTCCCACGCAAGCTGATCACCGCGTCGGCAAGCCAATACCAACTGCAGGTCGCTGTCTTTCATATATCAGGAGGTCAGGGCAACGCCAGAATAGGCTGTCGGTACTTGGTTGTCTAGGTGTGTTAACGAGACTGGGGCTGGAGGATGTAACTGCCGCGGGAATTCACCGCGACCGTGGAGCGCTCGACGCGCACGCGAACATGGCGGCGTTCGCCGGGGCGCCCGTGCGGACGCGGGTAGTAGCCGAGACTGTACTGGCGACGCAGATCCTCAGCAATCTGCGCGAAGGCGTGATCGAGATCGCGCAGGTTCCGGTTCGCCTCGAAGTACTCCGCGCCCGTAACGGCGGCTAACTCCCGCAAGTAACGCCGGCCGCGTTCGTAAGCGTCGGCGAGCGACTTGCCTTTGTTGGTCGTAGGCGCAGGCCATCTGAAAAGGCCCGCAAGACTGGCGGCGCGTTCGTGTGCTTGCATCACCGCGTCGAGTCTTTCGTCGTAGGTATCAAAGCGGATCGTGTAGACGAGCGCGTCGAGCTCCTCAGCGTAGTGAAGCGTCTCACCTGCCGTTTTGTCGCCGCTCTCGTCCACGCCATCAGTAAAAAGGACTACGGCCTTGCGGCCTTTGATCTTCGTGAGCTGTGTCGTCATCACTTTCTTGAGCGCGTCGTAGAGGTGCGTACTCATCCCTTTGCCGATGCCGTGGATCGTTTCAAGCAGGCGCTCGCGGTCGTCCGTGGGCTCGCAATGTATGGTCATCCGGTGAGCGAACGAGATCACCATCACGCGATCCCCTGGTCGCAGGTGGCCGACGAACGTGGCGGCTGCGTCTTTGATCTTATCGAGCTTTTTCCAGACCGAACTACTCGTGTCGAGCATTAGCAGGACCGTGAACGGCTCGTCGACCGGTGCGAAGTAAGCGATCTCCTGCTCCACGCCTTCTTCGTAGATTCTGAAGTCCGCTTTCGTTAGATCCTGCACTGCCCGCCCATCGCGATCCTTCACGCTCACGGGGAGGATCACGAGCGTGGTCTCGACGCGCAGTACTTCTCCGTCGCCCATCTCGACGAGTTGCTGCGTAGGCGGTGGGCTTTCCGGGCCGACCCGGCGGGGGCGCGTTTGCGCCGGCGTTACGGAGGCGAGTAGCAAATAAAGCAGCAGGGTAAAGGTAAGTTTCACGGATTCAACTATCCGTGAACAGGGTGAGACATCGGCGCGCGAGGTGTTGATGGGGTTGTGACACTCTCAGAAGTGTCCAACTTCAGGGTGGCTATGCAAGAGATCTCTCGCGCAAAGGCGCAAAGCGCTACCGCGTTCTAAAGGTTTTCTTTGCGCGTTTGCGCCTTTGCGTGAGAAGCATTTTTCTTTCCGAGGCTCAGAACTTTTCGTAAAAAGTGGCGGGTCATTCACTTCTTAAACAACTTCGCGAACGCCTGACGAGCATCTGTCGGAGGACCTGACGAAGTTTCGCGTTCGACTACCGTTCGTGGCGTGAACAGTTCGCACATGTTGCGTGCGTTCTTGTTCACTATGCGTGCGGTGATCGATTTACGGCATTCGAAGCGGGCGCCCGGATCGAAATACGTGCACTGACGACAGGTGTGGAAGTCAGCGTTGCACTTTGGGCAAGAGCTGTCGGCAGCGAAGTTCGGTGGCGCCTTTGCTCCACACGCGGTGCACTTCACCGCCTCGCCAAACGCCATCATTCGAGGCGAGCGTGGGCCTTCCCGATCGGGAGGCTTCGACTGTGGCTTTGGTCGCTGCGGCTCGCGATCACTTTCCATGTAACCGCGCTGACGATATTTACGGTCGCTCATTTTTTGCGCTCCGGGGAAATAAATGGACGGGACGAATCATACGCGAAAATGCGCCTCCCGCATCACTTAAATCCCCATCGCTTCAATTTTCGATCGTTACGACAAGCTGATAGAGGACGCGCTTTGGAACTTTCAATTTCTATCACTTCATGCGTCGCCCGGTTTACTCGGAGCCGAAGGCACGCACAGCCATAGCCATAATGCACATTGGTTTCGATCCACTGCTTTGGTCCAAAAGCAGGCCAGTCACCCTCGGCCTGATAGCCGCCTTGAACGCCGATGATCCATTCTCCTTCACGATCGTATAACGAAGCATTCGCCGGCGTAGGATTGCTAAACCAACCACAGCGTATTTCGGATTTTTCGGCTTCATCTCTGCCTGAGAATCTCGGCTGCCCGCTCACGAAAGCTACTGCAATCAATAACAAGCAACCAATGAATATCAACCGGCATTTTCCAGACATAATTTTCAATAACGACTGCGAGCAGATCATCTGAAGTATCGCATCAACGACATAAACCCCAGGATGAACTTATCGCCCCAGACTACAGCCATGGTCCCTACACTCAGCACGAATACGATGTCAACAGGAAAGGGTATGCCGCCCCATAGAGCCAGACCGCCCGAGAGAACGGCGCCGAAGATGAATCTGAAGAGAAAAGTCACAGGGCTGGTGGTTATGCGGCTCGCACGTCTACATACTCGACACTTGAAGCCGCGGGGGGAATTGGTTGGCCATCTTCGCGCAAGCCTTCCAAATGGAACTCGATTGCCTCCTGAATCAACTGCAAAACCTCTTGCTTTGTATGAGCGACTGCAACACAACCAGGTAAATCTGGCACGTGCGCTCCAAAACTGCTTTCACCTTCCTCGACGATAACTGCGTATTTCATCTTTGATCCTCTCGCTGTTTTAATCCAGCTTGCTTCAGAATACTATTCAAAGTGCCGCGCGGGACGTCAAGGCTTTCTTTCCCGCCACTGTAACGGCTCCCGCTTTTCGGCATGCGTGAACTGACGGTGACTACCTTTGGTTCTCGCCATATACCATCCGTCGCGCTCTAGAAGTTTGATGACCTCCCGTACTTTCACCACGAGAATAATAGGTCGTTTTTCGAAACAGAGGAAGCAATTCGTTTGAGGATGGCTACCGCTTTCCCTTACGTCTTAGGCAAAGCCATCACGATTTGCCATCATGAAAGATCAAGGAGCACGTTATGCTGATGTAATACTTTTGCTCCCGCTCTTTTAAAGTCACTTGCCACGCCGGTTCCTGTCGTCCAACCTTTCATTATTTGCTGTTCCGGATTTCCTTCCTGATCTTTTCGGCCATTGCACCTAACTCCTCCTGGTTCTGTTTGATATGCCTGTGTGGATCGAGCTCCGCCACGTTATAAAGTGGTACCAGATGAAGATGGACGTGCGGCACGCTGAAGCCTTCAATGGCGACGCCGATTCGTTCAGCTTCAGTGGCCCGTTTTATTGGTACGGATAAGTGCTTCGCGGCCTGGAAGATTCTGGAATAGATAGGCTCCTCCAAGTCAAAGACATATTCGACGTGCAGTTTGGGAACCAGGCATGTATGACCCGGGTTGCAGGGATGGATACTGAGGAAGGCCAAGAAGTCATCGGACTCCCAGATTATATGAGCGTGCTCCGCGCCCGCGACGATTTTGCAAAAGATGCAATTTTCCATGAAGCAATTATCAGTTACAAGGAGAAGAAATCAACTGTCATTTCTTTCTCCGAGCAGCGCGATTACACGGGCTTGCCGGTCAGCAAGACGATTGACTGCCGCTACTTCAACGCTATAATCCCAGCGCGCGCTCATACACTCCTGGCCCAGCGGTAGTTCTTTCAACAACATCTGCCCGCTTGTCGAAGAAAAGGAGCACGATATGCAACACGAACTTAAGGTCCATGAATTTTCAAAAACAAAACTCGCTTCTCAGCTTGCCCGTGTGCTCCTGTTGCTTCCCTTGCTGACGGCAATCGTATCCGCACAAACGTTTCGCGGCACAATCCTCGGCACCGTTACCGATCCAAACGGCGCTGTCGTCTCGGGCGCTAAGATTACAGTCAAGAACACGAGCACTGGACTCGAGCGTTCGACTACCAGCGATGACGCCGGTAACTATACCGTTCCTGAATTGCCGATTGGTCCATATGAAGTGCGTGTCGAGCAGACAGGGTTTGTCGCGTCAGTCGTGTCAAACGTTACAGTTGAAGTGGCCACTGACCGGCGTGTCGATGTGAAGTTAAATGTAGCCGGCGCGGAGACAGTCGTGACAGTAGCTACAAACGTGCAGGTCGAGACCACCACGAACACGCTCGGCGGCACAATCACGACAAAGGCCGCCGCGGACTTGCCCATCAACGGCCGCGACTTCACGAAGTTCCTGGTCATGGTCCCGGGTGCTACCGGCGATCCTTCAGGCGCGACTGACTCGCCCGGCTCGTTCGGGTTGTTTAGCGCTAATGGCAACCGCGGGCGCGCGAACAATTATTTGCTCGACGGGACCGACATGAACGACGGATACCGAAACCTTCCAGCGATTAACGAAGCCGGTGTCTTCGGAACTCCCGCGACAATCTTGCCGATCGAGGCCATTTCGGAAGCAGCGATACTCTCAAATTTTGAAGCCGAGTATGGCCGCAACTCCGGCGCAATCGTCAACATTGTCACTAAGTCTGGCACCAATGATTTTCATGGTTCGCTGTTCGAGTTTTTCCGGAACAATGCACTCGACGCTCGCAACTTCTTTAATCCGGAACCTGATCCGCAAACGGCTTTCAGAAATAATCAGTTTGGCGGCGCACTCGGTGGTCCAATAAAACGCAACCAGACGTTCTTTTACTTCGCTTACGAAGGTCAACGCGAACGAGTTGGACTGAATTCAACTGCACGCGTTCCCGATCCGCGCGAGATCGATGAACTTGGTGGTCCAACGAATCCAGTGATCGCTCGCTTGCTGGCCCGCAATCCGTGGCCGGCTCCGAATCGGCCATTACCTCTTTTCGATAACAGCGGTGAACCAAACCTCTTCGTTACCACGCCGGCCTCAAACGACGTCGACAGTCTAATCGCTAAGATCGATCACTCGTTCAATAACGACAACCAACTTACTGGTCGCTATTTTTACGGCACGAGCGATCAGTCGTTCCCTTTGGCAATCCTCGCCGGCAACATTCTTCCCGGTTACAACACGGTTACGCCAACGACAGTTCATCTCGTCTCGATCTCTTATTTAAAGATCCTCTCCGCAACGAAAGTTAACGAACTGCGATTCGGTTTCAACCGGTTCAAGGAAGGTTTCTTTCCGGAAGACAACGATTTCGATCCGCGTTCGATTGGACTCAACACCGGCATTGCGGGTGAGCAGGACTTTGGTTTACCGCAGATTCGCATTCAGGATGACTTGGGAATTGCGAACATCGGCGCAACGCTCTCTGTACCGCGCGCGCGCACTGACATCAACTACCAGTTGATCGATAACTTTTCATGGAAGCTCGCGCGACACGACTTGAAGTTTGGTTACGAGTTTCGACGCACGACAGTGGACCAGTTTTTTGATGCTGGCTATCGCGGTCGTTTAGATTTTGGTTCGCTGGAAGATTTTCTCTCCGGCACGTTAAGCGGCGGCCGCGCCGCACGAGGCAACTCCAATCGCTTTACTTTCCAGAACTCACACGCCAGTTATTTGCAGGATACGTTTCGGTGGAGCCCGCAACTTACACTCAACCTTGGAATGCGCTGGGATTATTTCGGCGTCATCGACGAGCGTGATCACTTGCTGAGCAACTTCGATCCTGCTGTGGGCCTTGTGCAAGTTGGGTCGCCGGGACTTCCGCGTCTCTACGATCGCGACTGGAATAACTTCTCACCGCGCCTGGGACTAGCGTGGAATATCAACGGAAACGGCAAGACTGTTGTGCGCGCAGGTTGGGGTTTGTTCTACGACGCATTCTCGCAAGACTTTTTTGCGGGACAACTTCCGTTCAATACTTTCAATCCCGGACCAGCTTTCAACCCCGTCGGACCGTCTCCAATTCTCTTTTCATTCTCGACCGAACCGGTGATCGAGAACGGCGTCCCAATCTTTACAGACTTTCTCGACTCCGACGTATTCGCTGTGGATCCGAACCTGCGCACTCCGTACGTACAAAACTACAACCTGAATATTCAACAGGAGTTGTTCAAAAACGCCGTGCTCGAAGTTGGGTATGTTGGCTCGCACGGCACGAAGCTGTTTCGCTATCGCGATATCAATCAGCCTGTTAACCCGAGCGTTTCCTCCGCGCGGCCGTTTGACAATGGACCCTTCGCCCCTTCCGGAGGCACTTTCTTCTACGTTAATCAACTCGAGACCACCGCCATCTCAAATTACAACGCGCTGCAAACGAGCTTCTCGCTGCGCGATCGCAAAGGCTTTTCCGCGCAGGTCAATTACACCTGGTCGCATTCGATCGACAACGCTTCCGACGGCCAGGACTACGTGGCGAATGCGACGCAGCCGGACAACAGCCACTGCACAAAGTGTGAGAAAGCAAACTCGAATTTCGATAATCGACATCGCTTTGTCGTCACTGCCAGTTATGCGATTCCAAACTTCTCTGAGTCACACCCGCGTCTCGGTAAAGGGTGGCAATTGAATACGGTGGTGACGATACGCAGCGGCAATCCGTTTCACCTGACGCTGTTTGATGATTACAACAACACAGGTGAGTTCTTTCCACGACCCGATCTCATCGGCGACCCGTATGCAGGCACAAGCGCGCCTGATCGATTCATCAACCTGTCCGCATTCAAGGTGCCTTGCACGCTTGATCCCACGGGCGACGGCAGCGCGGGTTCATGCATTCCCGGCACCTGGCATTTTGGCTCTCTTGGTCGAAACGCTCTCCGTGGGCCTGGTTATCACAACGTCGACTTTTCCATCTTCAAAGACACTGACATTACGGAGAAACTACGTCTTCAACTCCGCGCTGAAGTCTTCAACATCTTCAATCATCCGAATTTTTCCAATCCCCTGCTGCCGAGCTTTGCCGCCGATATCACTTCGTCTATAGATCCCGTGACGGGCCAGGGAACAGGTTTTCTTCCGATCACCGTTACACCAGACGTGGGCATCGGCAACCCGTTCATGGGCGGCGGTGGACCAAGGAATATTCAGCTAGCACTGAAGTTTATTTTCTAACTTTTACTGCTTCCGGTGAGCGCAGCGTTTTCTTGATGTCACCGACAGGTAAAGTCTTAGAGTGAGACGAAGCAACTGTAGGGGCGGCACTCCGTGGCCGCCCGTCGTTCGCAACAGGCCTTTTTCGCAAGACGGGCGGCCACGGAGTGCCGCCCCTACAGTTGCTCCACAATTAACCTATTTTGTTGAGGATCGTCTTCCACTCGGCGGCCAATCATCGCCGCTGCCATGCTTCGACCAATCTGTTTTCGGAAACGCGGTGAGGAATTGCTGGACGAATTCGTCCTGACGGGTTTGGGGAATGATCACATGAACCAGCTTCAAACGTGCGGCAGACTTCGTCTCTTGGATTCGTCTTGAAAACTCAGCGTCACCCGTAAAGCAAAGATCGTAACGAGACGCTGCTAGTTGATAGAGTGCTCCATTGTCGATTCCC
>JBKPJS010000730.1:0-2511 GCA_046730815.1 Acidobacteriota bacterium | reverse complement strand
TAGTTGAACCATTGCGCCAACTCGAATTGGAGTTGAGCAGGAAACTGCAACAGCAGAGCGGTCGAACGAATTTGCGACTGCGTGATGAAGGCGCCGCGCCTGAAAAATATCGCCGCGCTGTCGAGGAATATTATCGAAGATTATCGGGAGCAAGGCAGAGGCAGTAATTTACAGGATTTACATGATTTTTCAGGATTTACATGTAAATCCTGAACATCTTGCCAATCCTGTAAAAAATAGACTCTGAGATTTATGAGAGTACGAATATTTACACGCCTGATCCTTCCGGTGCTGCTGCTCACTGCGTTATTGATCCCCACCGTTGGTCAGCGGCCGTTTGACGACTTCAGCAACTTCCGGCAGCGTCGCCGTCCAACCTCTGCGCCGCAACAAGCAGGCGCGTCGTTTGGCGAGTACACTTTCGTACGTACAATTTACGACTCACCTATGCGTGGCCGTCGCAATTATTACGGCGGCGGCACGTGGACCACCGACTATCCCGAAGCCGACAACAACTTCATCGTCGGCCTGCGCGAATGGGCCGGAACAAATCTGAAGATCGCGCCGCGACCCGAAGCACTCGAGATCATGGATGATCGGATCTTCGACTACCCAATCCTCTATGCGGTCGAGCCCGGCTTCA
Organism: Acidobacteriota bacterium; assembly: GCA_046730815.1. Classification (GTDB taxonomy): domain Bacteria; phylum Acidobacteriota; class Blastocatellia; order Pyrinomonadales; family Pyrinomonadaceae; genus PSRF01. Next base: position 1,868 of record JBKPJS010000730.1, on the reverse strand, counting down.
TGGACCTGTCGACCGAACAGGCCGCACGCCTGCGCGAGTACCTCATGCGCGGGGGTTTTCTATTCCTCGACGATTTCTGGGGGGAGTATGAATGGCAGAACGTCCAGGAACAGTTTCACAAGATCGTTCCTGAGTATGAAATCAAGGATCTGCCTTTGAGTCATCCGATCTTTCACTCGTACCTCGACGTTGAAGAGGTGGTCCAGGTGCCGAATATCTACAACGCTCAGCGTGGCATCACGTCAGAAAAGGGCGGCATCGTCCCACACTACATGGGCGTCGAAAACAAGAACGGCCGGCTCGTAGCGTTTATTTCGCGGAACTGCGACATGGGCGATGCGTGGGAATGGATCAACGATCCCTCATATCCGGTGAAGTACGGATTGCCCGCGTACAAAGTGGGGATCAACGTCGTGATCTACGCCATGAGCCACTAAAGACGTAAAGCAATCCGCAGATTACACAGATGTTCTCATATATCTGTATAATCTGTGGATGCTTCTTCAGAAATCATTGTGTGGTCATCTGTTCGCGAAGCAATGTTGCCTGGGCAAGCATAACCTCATCCATCGAGCTCGTTCCCGCCGACATCCATTGGACCATCGATGAAATAAACATTTCTTTCAGGTACGCAAACGAGAACCCTTCCGTCCCGCGTACCACTTCCGCCGCGCCACTCTCCGAAATGCGCAATTCCGGCTGTACGTCGTGATTCCACTTGGAAACGTACGAGAACCGCTCTGTTTCCGCAGGCAACTGGAAATAGTACTTGCGATCGAAACGGCTCGGGCGGTCGAGGATCGAAGGATCGAGTTTCTCAGGATGGTTAGTCGTGGCGAGCACAATGACTCCAGTGTTCGACTGGAATCCGTCAAGCTCGTTAAGCAAGAACGCTCGATTCTTGTCATCGATCATCGAGTCGAGGTCTTCAAGAACAACCAGGCACGGATTCGTCATCCGCGCACGCTTGAAGACCTCGGCCATGTTTTCCTGCTCCGTCCCATATTCCGATTTGAAGCTGCGAACATACATGCACGGCTTGCCGAGCTGGTTTACGAGCGCCTTGACCGTGTGGGTTTTTCCGTTGCCGGGTGGGCCGATAAAGATAGCGCCCCTCTTCCAGGGAATTCGGTATTGCTCGTAGAACTCCCGCGAGTTGAGGAATTGCTGAAAGTCGTTTTGTATCTGCTCCTTTAACGAATTGGCCAGGATCAAATTGTCGAAGGTCGTGTTCTTGATCGACTCGAAGAGTTGGCGGTCCTTCTCGAAATAGCCGTCGTGGTAAACGAGGATTTCTCCGCGCACGTCACAGGACCATTCACAAACCGCGCTGAGGAAGTCTTCTGCAACCTTTCTTTCGTCGGCGACGATCCAGTGGTGGCGACGGAGATAGCAACCATCGTTCCAGGTTATGAGAACAACGTCGAGTAGTTGGCCGTTCCAGAGAACGTTGAGCCATGAGTTCGCGATCTTTTCTCTAAGTTTCTTGCCGGGCTCTTCCCACTCAGTGCTGACGTGATGGAAGACAGACTTCTGCTCGACGACCGAACATTTCTCGGCGCGCACGAACGCGTCCAGGTCAAAGTACCCGGTCTGCCCTTCTAAAATTGTTTTATCCGGATGCAGCTCCGCCAGTTCCCGGCCGACGTGATAAGCAATGTAGTCGTTCGGTTTATGAAGCGCGTCTCGGATGAAGTTTTCTATGCCCATACCGTACACAGATCTCTGCAGGCCAGCTTGTTGAGCTGACACGACAACACGAATCCCCTTCGGACTTCGTTCGGACTTTCTTAAATACACTCAGAGGTCACGACCGGGATGGTCGCGAAGGAACTAAGAGAAGATGTAACACGCAGTAAGATACATAA
>JBKPJS010000729.1:0-2751 GCA_046730815.1 Acidobacteriota bacterium | reverse complement strand
GTCCAGTAGCCGGTCGGCTATTGGGACCTGGGGTCGGACTCGCGCCGCTTGCGGCAGCAGTTTGCCCGGCCGGTCTTGCTTGAGTAGCAGCATTGCCCTTTACACCAAAAGCAAACGCGCGGCTAACGCGCAGATTGACGATATACGCCCCCGGCGCCTGGCCAAAGTTACGGGGAATAATCGTCTCCCCCGGCAGCGGCACGAGATTGAAGTTACCAAAACGCGTGCAGCGGATGGTCGGAGCCGCGCAGTTTGCGTTAGACCCTGCGAAACTCGGACGCTCGTTTACTTGCCTATCGAGGTTGAGATCCTGGCCGGTGATGATATTAAACGGTGGTCCTGTGTTGGCCACGACAAATGGATTAAGCACCACTTTCCACCACGGCAGGTTAACGGTGCCGAATATCGTGAACCGTTGCCGAATGTCAAAAGAGCCGCGTCCAAATTCACCCGACATATCGTAGGAATTCATCGGGAATAGCCCACCACCCTGGCCGTCAGTATCATTGGTAGTTTTGCTGAGCGAATAGTTTCCATTGAATGAAAACATCCTGCTGAGGCGGCTATTAAAACCGATAAAGAACTGTCGCTGATTAAACTGGCCGCTCGCTTCGTACCGGTAGATTTCACCTTGGGCCGGGTCGGGCCGAAGTCCGTTAGGCGTGAGCGGCGTGATGGTCGCGGGAAGCGGCGCGTTAACGTCGCGCGCACGAATCACGTGAATGATGCGAATGTTGTAGAAGCCTGCGAACATCGTGATGTTGCGCGGCAGTTGCCGTTCTACTTGCGTGCCCACGACGAAGACTGTCGGATTCTGCAGATTCGGATCCACTTGCCAGGTCGTCTGTTGTGTTGTTGGCACACTCGCTACTGACGGAACGCTGGTTGGACTCCATTGATTAAGTATCGAGTAAATACCAGCGACGTTCGGCAGTTGTTGCTGGGCCACGGTTGGAGGCGCCAGTCGCTCAGCGGGTTCAGTGACGGAAGTCTGCAAAACGTTTACACCGTTGAAGCGGTGACTCTGGAGGGTAGAGAACTCGCTGAACCGGTTGTAAAAGATGCCAGAGCCGAAGCGAATGACCATCTTTGGCGGCCGGGCGCTGTTTGCCGCTCCAGGCGACCACGCAACAGCGAGGCGAGGTGCAAAGTCGTATTTGCTGTGCGAGTTGGTTTGCGTTTCGTAGCGCAGACCATAGCTTAACGTGATGTTTGGTCTGACGCGCCAATCATCCTGAAGGAAGACGCCGTAGTCCGTTTGACTAACATCTGCAAAAGGATTTCCAGCGTTGATTCGGAACGATGCTGCGCCGCCACCAGCCGCTCGAATCTGCTCAGGCGTCAACCCTTGTTCCTGGAGTCGCAGTGTCAATTGATAACGTTCGATGCTCGTTAGCCCGAAGCCTCCCGTAAAGGCCCACGAGCCGCCAAAGTTATTTTCGTTAGTGTCATCTACCTCGATGTGCCTGACGCGCCCGCCGAACTTGATCGCGTGTGCGCCCCTTTGCTTGGCGGTGAAATTATTCAGCTCCCAGCTTTGGCGCTTATTAATGGAATGACCGACCTGAGAACTACCTGAGCTGAACGCACCGCTGACATCCAACGCCGGCACTGAGCTGTCGCCGGTTTGCTCGTTTCGACTGTGAGAAAACTGAAAGCGTGTCTCGTTGATAGTGGTCGGGTTAAGTATTGCGGTCTCGGTCAACTGCACGTTCTGATTGGTGGAGACTACATCAAAGGCGCGTTCAGGCAACGAGAATCCGACGACACCCTGATTGTCGGTGCGAGATCGATTGTAGTTATAGCGAAAGATGAGCGTGTGGTTGTTGTTTATAGCGTAATCGATTCGCGGACTGAAGAACGTGTTCCGGCGAGGCACAAGAAACGACTGGCCAAACTCGACAATATTGAGATTGTTGTCCAGCACTGTCGCCCTCACCAACTCGTTATCGTCAGTTTCGATGCGGCCGAAATTGAAGAAGTACGAGGCCTTCCTGGCCACCAATGGACCACTCAGGTTCATGTCATACTGTCGAATCTGAAACGGAGTGCGCTTGCTGGACGTCACTGCAAACGGGTTGCGCGAGTTGAGACTCTCGTCGTTGAAATTCAACGAGGCGCCGCCACGCAATTTATCAGTTCCCGGACGCGTCAAGATATCGATACGCGCCGATGGCTGATCGTTCTCGGCGGCGAAGGGATTCTGGTTGATACGAATCTCGCGAATCGCATCTTTCGATGGGAGAGTAGTGCCAGTGAATCCATCGATAAAGATCTGCCCGCCGTTTGGACCAACTGACGGTCCTGCCAATGCCTGCAACGCTGCCGCTAACTCGTCCGGGTCGTCAGGCAAAGCATCGAGGTCTTTTCCGGCGATGACGGTTTGATTGGCGTTATTCGTCGCCTCCGTGCTTACGGCTGTTTCGGCAACTGTGACCTTTTCTTCGATCGTCACCCTCAGAGTGAGATCGACCGACTGCCGCGCGCTCGTGACGTCCACTTCTTTAGTGTCCGACGGTGCAAAGCCTGGCGCGATTGCCTGAAGTGAATACTTGCCTGGCGCGAGCCCGGCGAAAGTGTAGACCCCTTCACCGTTGGTCGTAGTCTTCTTTTGAACTCCACTTGCGTCCGTCAGGGTTACGTTGGCGCCGACGATCGCTGCGCCTAATTCATCCGTGATTAAGCCGCGCAACGTGCCGCGGGTTTGTTGGGCGGCAACAAGTGCAGCGGCGATAACGAGGACAACAATGG
>JBKPJS010000728.1:0-3220 GCA_046730815.1 Acidobacteriota bacterium | reverse complement strand
CTCCCCACAACTTGTCTTTGCCGGCAACGTAGCGCAGAGACTTGAAAGGGAGCGCGACTTCGATCATGTAACCATCGCTCGTGACCATTCCTTTCGACTCCATCACGAGATCGAGACTGAAGTCTTCGCCTTGTCCTTCAGTCCAAATGCCATCCGCCTGCACGCCGAGTGGATTGAAGTCAAACTCGTAAGCTCGTCGCTGGTCGTTGAAAGTGTCGAAGAGAATGCCGACGTAGTCGTCGTCCCAGATGTTGTCGCGCTTCGCGATGTTGGCGCGCACCTTGGTGGGGTCGTCGAAACAATGAAACGCGATATAGAGAAAGCGCGCGTCGTAACCAAGCCGGACTTCGGTGCGGTTCTCCGGCACGAGATTGTCGCCGGGCTGCACTTGGTAGAAGTCTTTGAGTACGGCAGCCGTTTTCCAGACTTCATCGTCAAGCTTGCCGTCGATCACCGGGGGCTTGGCGAACAACACTGGTTTTACGGGAGCTGACTTTTCGGGCGGAAGCGCGAGTGCGGCTTTACCAACTTTGACTGCGGACGACGGTTCCGGAGAGTTATTTACACCTGACTTCTCCGCAGTCTTCTCACCTGCAAAAGATGCGGGTGAAGGCTGCGGAGACGGTGTTTGGGAAGGACTCTGGGCATCGGCCGTGAAGCAACACAGACCAATCAGAACAATGCGCAGTAATGCCTTCATGAAGACGTCTCAAAAGGTCAAAGAAGCACAAAGAGCACAAATGGTTCGCTGGGTTTGTGCTTCTTGTGCTCCTTTGTGGCAATCTCCGGTGAGTTAGTTACGCGGGCGCAGGAAAATTTTTCCCTCGCCGGTCTTAAGAACGAACACTTTCCCGCCGTTACCGATGCGCCAACGTTTGAGGCGTGGAGACGGCGTGATGTCTTCAGCAACAACAAAACCTTCGTTGCTGATTTCATCCGGAGCGTTGGTTTCGATGGTGAAGCTGGAGCCGGCCGGCACGGAAAGCGTAATCTGGCCATCACCGGTCCTCGCCGAAAGCTCGTTGAAGTTGCCGTCCAGCGCGATCTCACCGTCGCCGGTGCGCGCATCGACCTGACCGTCGAACTTGATAACTTGAATGCGGCCGTCACCAGTATTTACCTGTAGCTGACCGCCACCGTTTGCTACCTGGATCGGACCGTCGCCCGAACGAAGGGTGATCTGACCGGAGACTCCTTCAAGGTTCAACGCGCCGTCACCAGATGAAACGTGAAGAGTTGATTGCCGGGGCACGTAGACGTCGAGATCCACACTGCCGTTTTCTTCGTTCGGGTTAGTTGCATTTATCGTGATCGCTTGTCCTTGTTGCTGGGCTTGGATCGAAATCTCTTTCAGACTCTCTTCCTGGTTTGCACGCTTGGTCGCGTTGTAAGTCACTTCCGACTTGTCCCACCCATGGACCGTGACGCGGCCATCGAATGTAGTAATGTTGACGCGCGGTGCTCCGCTGACCGTGAAGGTTCGGTTCTCCTGAGCTGTGAACCGGCCATAACCCTCCCCCTGACCGGCGCCTCTCGAACGGCTGATGCTTCTCTCGGTGCGGGCCTGCTCGCGTAGAACCTGTCGCTGCGCCTGCTCAATTTCCTTTTGTGCGTCGCGCATCGCGATGTCCACCTGTCGTTGGGCCTCTCGTTGTGCCTGGCGCGCTTCCTGTGCGATGCGTGAAGTCTCAATGCGAACACGCGCCGCTTCCGCGGCCACGGCCGCACGGTCTACGTCGTCCCCAGTATCAACCTCTATTCCTTCTACGCGTATCACTCTTCTTTCACCCTGGAGTGACGCGCCGGGACTAAGCGGTAGTCCGTCTTGTGCGTGAGTGATTCTGATTGAGCCGTTGACGTTTCCGAGCTTGATTCGAGGGCCGCCGGTACCGATCTGGCCGTCCATGCTGTGTCCGACGTACTCGCCATGTTTGACTGGGATACTGAAATCGCTCGAGATACCGCCGTGAACTGTGCCCGCACGGATGGCCGCGTTTGCATTTGACGGAATGATCAGCGTCACGTTGCCGTTGACCGAACCCAAAGAGATCGGCTGCGACTCGACGAGCTGAGTGAAAGTAGCTTCCAGTGGTCCATTGATGGTCGACAACTTCGCTTCACCCATAAGACCACGCGCAGTAACACGTCCATTGATCGACGACGCTTTAACGTTACCTTCAACACCGTCGATGTCGATTGAGCCGTTAACGAGTTCGATCGACTCGAGTACAGCCTTGCGCGGCACAGTCAACGAGTAGTCAATGGTTGCAGGGTTTTCGTATCTTCGCTCGTCACTGCGGAAGGTTTGATTCTCGTCCGGATATTCTGTTCTGATCCTGATGTTTTCTTCGGTTGCGTTGACTTCGATTTTAGCTTCAGCAAGGCGCTCTTTCCGGTAAGCTCTTTTGACTGCATCAACCTGTACTGCTGGTCGATCCCAAACTTTGATCTTTACGCCGCCATTGATGTTTTCCAGACTCACGCGTCCGGTTGGCGATATTGAATATGTTTGATGAAACTCTTCGCGCAATTCCTCGCCGCCTGGTTGAATAGACGCCGTGGAATCTGCTGCAGGTACCGATGGGATCGGGCGGAGTTCCTGGCGTTCCGGGCGGCTAAAACCGGTTGCCGCTGCTGGGACAGTTCCGTTGCTTGCCAACGCGATGACAAGCAGAACTGCCGTGATGAGGGTCTTCGTTAACATTGTCTTTCGTCCTGATAAAAGAAGGTTGATTAACTTGCAATGCGTAGATTAATACTACGGCTCAGTGTCTTCAAAAGAATTTCACGATCGCGAGGGTTGGTTCTAATAGTGCCGTGTTTATGGGTCTTCGCCTTGAACATACTCAGGGGCAACTCGGAGATGATCGCATCATCGGGTTCGGCATCGTGATCAGGCGGGATCCGGACTTCGAATTGTACTGGATCGATGTTCAAACGACGCAATTTCTTGAGTTTGGCGATTTGAACTGCGCTGGGTTTGGCGCGCTGCGTTAGCACAGGCTGCTCGACTTCATCTTGCTGAGATCCACCGGGCGCTACCGCTGTCTCTTGAGCAAGCCAGGGGAGTTCAACCGACGGTTCAGATTGCTTGATTTCACAAGTTTTCTCGAGCTTCACGACCGTCTGCCGCAGAGCTTCAGCCGGGGCAGGGGCAATCTTGTCGGACCACTGGGCGATTAGCTGGCTGGCGTCGAGCGACAACTGCTGAAGCTGGTTC
>JBKPJS010000727.1:0-2942 GCA_046730815.1 Acidobacteriota bacterium | reverse complement strand
AAACAAAGGAGCGCGGCTGATTGACGAAACGCCGCGCGTGGGTGCAGGTGGATGTTTAGTGGCCTTTGTTCATCCATCGTATTTTAATGGAGTGCTGCTCGAGCTCGTGCAGCATCAATAGAAAGGATCGCCACAAAAAGGTCCAAAAGACCCAAAAATAGCCGCAACCTCTTTTGTCTTTTTGTGCTTCTTTGTGGCTGCAAGATTTTTTGAGGCAAAGTTAGAAAGGACGTTATTTTGACTTCTACAAGAAAAGCTCTTATCGCGGCTGCTGTCGCCGTCATCTTTTCAGCAGGTTTAATTTTCTGGCAGGTTAAAGCGAGAAAAGTCGGTCCCGTCGAGTTATCGGCTGAAGACATGGCGTTGATTGCCGAAGACCAGCCGGCCCAGATGCGTGCCCGGTTGGCTGCCGACGAGGCAGCGCGCAAAGACTTTGCGCAGGATGTTCGACGTCTCCTGGCCGTTGCCGAAGAGGCGCAGGCGCATGGTGTTGCCAACGCTCCGGATATGAAGCGCCAGCTTGAATTTCAGAAGGCCAGTGTAATCGCTCAATTCTATTTTGAGGAACAAGGTGAGAAGGGCGCTGACTTCACCGATGCTGAGGTTGACGAATTCTTCAAACAACCCGGCAACCAGCAGAAATTCGATCAGATCATCGCCGACGCGAAGGCAAAGGATCCACAATTTGCGGCGCAGGAAATTCCGCCCGAGCAGATGAACATGCTCAAGCAGCGATTGGGCCGAATCTACCTCGCGGAAAGAAAAGCGCTTGAACAAGGGCTGGACAAGAAGCCGGCGGTCAAGTTGCAGATGATGTTGCAACACGCGCGTGTGTTGGCCCAGAAGTACGCCGTCGATAAGTTACAAAAGCAGATGCAGGCGACCGACGAAGAAGTCAACGCGTATCTCGCGAGCCATCCGGAAATCGACACTGACAAAAAGAACCGCGCGAAGGCTGAGGAAGTTCTCAAGCGCGCTCGCGGCGGTGAAGACTTCGGCAAATTGGCGCAAGAGTTTTCCACCGATGGTAGTAAAGACAAAGGAGGCGATCTCGGTTGGTTCGGTCATGGCGATATGGTTCCTGAATTCGAGCAGGCCGCTTACGCCTTGAAACCCGGCGAGATTAGCGAAGTGGTCCAGAGCAAATTTGGTTTTCACATCATCAAGCTTGAAGAGAAAAAGACTGAGACCAAAGACGGCAAGCCAGAGGAGAAGGTCCACGCGCGTCATATTCTGATCAGTGATGCCGGCGCTAATCCCTTTGCGCCGCCACAATCGCCACGAGACAAAGCGAAGGCCGCCGTTGAACAGGAGAAAGCGAAGAAGATACTCGACGAAATCGTGAGTCGTTCGCACGTGAAGGTTGCGGACAACTATCAGGTAAAAGCTCCCGAACAGCAGCCGATGCAAAGCTTGCCTCCAGGATTTGCACCGCCGCCGCAGGGAGAAGAACCTCCTGCTTCGGCGCCGTCGCCGGTTAAGCCGAAGCATAAGTAGCCACGGATCTACACGGATGAATACTGATTAATCCGTAATAAATCGGTGTTCATCCGTGGTCTGTTTTTGCGATGCAATTAGGCGATTATCGGGTTGAGATCGTTCCGGACACCGAATTCCGTCTCGACGGTGGTGCGATGTTTGGAGTGGTGCCGCGGAAGCTCTGGTCGCAGGTGTGTCCGCCCGACGATGAGAACCGGATTCGCATGAATATGAATTGTGTTTTCATCGACACGGGTTCAGAGAAGGTTTTGATCGAAACTGGAATTGGCGACAAATGGACGGGGAAGCAGGTCTCGATGTACGGGATAGATCGTGCACGGCCGCTCACGGAGACGCTCGAGATGCGCACCGGCTGTGGGGCGGATGAAGTAACGATCGTGGTCAACACGCACTTGCATTTCGATCACGCCGGCGGAAACACGAAGCTGGACGATTCAGGAAAAGCGGTGCCTGCATTCCCAAACGCTCGTTACTTCGTTTCGAGCGCAGAGTTGGACCATGCAGAGCACGCCACGGAGCGCGATCGAGCGAGTTATTTGTCCGATAACTGGAGACCGCTGATTGAATCGGGACAACTCGAAACGGAGGACAGCGACTACGAAGTACTTCCGGGCCTGAGAATGCAAACGATTACCGGGCACAATCGCTCGATGCAGTGCTGGCGCTTGGAGAGAGGCGGGAAAACGATGTTCGGCTTCGCCGATCTCGTGCCGCTCCGCGCGCATGTTCGTTTGCCATGGATTATGGGTTACGACTTGTATCCAGTGGAAACTCTGGAAGCAAAGAAGAGACTATTGCCTCAGGCGGTGCGCGAGAATTGGATCTGTTTGTTCTACCACGATCCTGACGAGCCATTGTGTCGTTTGGAACAGGGAGAAAAGGAGTTAAATTCGGTTCCATATCGCGGAGAGCTTTCATGAGCACAGCGTCAGGAATTCGTGTCGGCATCATCGGCGGCAGCGGCCTCTATCAAATGCCGGAGTTGACCGGAATCGAGGAGGTTAAGGTCGACACTCCTTTTGGACCACCGTCCGATTCGTTCATTGTCGGTACTCTCGAGGGCCAGCGAGTTGCTTTCCTGCCGCGTCACGGACGGGGTCATCGTTTGACGCCAACGGAACTTCCGTTTCGCGCGAATATCTATGCGATGAAACTGCTGGGCGTGGAGACCATACTCTCGGCGTCGGCGGTAGGCTCGTTACAGGAGAAGTACGCGCCGCTCGATATGGTTATTCCCGATCAGTTTTTCGATCGAACACGCGGACGAGTTAAAGAGTCGACGTTCTTCGGCGAAGGTATTGTCGCGCACGTTTCGTTTGCGCATCCGGTCTGCGCGAGGTTGGGCGACGTTCTCGAAGCATCGTGTGGGGCCGCGGATGTTAAAGTGCATCGTGGCGGAACTTATCTGTGCATGGAGGGACCGGCGTTCTCGAGTGTGGCTG
>JBKPJS010000726.1:0-3960 GCA_046730815.1 Acidobacteriota bacterium | reverse complement strand
GGTCTTCGTTCGCGACGGCGGCACGATTGGAGCGATGACGAGTATCGAGAAGGTTTTGAAGTGTCCGGTGCTCTTTCTTGGTTTGTCTCTCCCGGAGCACGGTTATCACGCGCCGAATGAGAATTTCGATTGGCAGCAAGCGTCGGGTGGGATGGTGGCATTCGCGAAGTACTTCGAGGAGATCTCGAATCTCAGATAAGTTTTTTTAGCCGCAGATGAACGCGGATGACGCGGATCAGAATCCGCGTCAGCGGCGTGCATCTGCGGCTATAAACTAGATGAGACACGAGAGGCGTTCCTCATTCAAGGCGACGAAGCCAGCCTTTTCGTAGAAGCTTCGAGCTTCCGGGTTCTGGAGGTGCACGGCCACGTCGATGCGCGTGACAGCCTCTTTGCGCAACTGCTCCTTTAATTGTCGCAGCAGCTCCGAACCGATGCCTTTACCACGCCGGTCAGGTTTCACGGAAACATCGTCGAGCTTCGCCACCACTGAACCCATTGAAGTCGAGATCGCGTAACAGACAACGCAGATCCCCGCCACGCCCCTCTCGTCGAAAGCCATCCACACAAATCCAAGTTCCGGACGTTCGAGGAAGAGATCGAGCGCGTTATTCAGGCCCTTTAATCCGAGATCGCCATAGGCCTGACTGCTGGCAAGGTAGTGCTCGTCGGCGCTGAGAAAGTCGCTCAGCATGTGGAAAGCATCGGTCACATCGGCGGCGCCCATTTTTCGACATGTAATGCTCACCGGACAATGATGCCATAGGAGATTGCGAATTTCGAAATTCGCAGTGCTATAATCCAGCCTCCGCATCACAAGCAATTCCATTCCCATAGACGCAGGTCAGGAGCGATGAAAAAGACAACCACTCTCTTCGCCGCAGCACTGTTTCTTCTCACTACCATTTCTGCATTTGGCCGCGAAGCGCGGCTGGTGCGCTATCCCCATTATCACAACGGCCGCATCGTCTTCAGCTACCTGGGAGACATTTGGACCGCCGATGAGAATGGTCAAAACGTCCAGCGCCTGACCGTCAATCGCGCGCGCGATGTTTATGGACGGTTCTCGCCCGATGGGAAGTGGATTGCTTTCTCGAGCGAGCGCAATGGGAATCTCGATGTCTATCTGATACCCGCCAGTGGCGGCAACGCCAAACAACTAACGACGCACTCCGCTGACGACACGGTGCTCGGATGGTCGTCAGATTCGCGCGCGGTTCTGTTCAGCAGTAATCGCGGCGAAGACTTCATGCCACAGCTTTATCTCGTTAGTACCGAAGGCGGCCTGCCGTGGAAAGCGGGCACTGACATGGGAGTGCAAGCGTCCTATTCGCCCGACGGTCAGCGACTCGCCTACAACCAGAAGTCGCAGGTTTACTGGCGCAAGTTTTATCGCGGCTCTTACCAGAGCGACATCATGGTGATGGACGTTGCGGCGAAGAAGTTTACTCAAATTACCGACTTCGACGGTCTCGACTCGTGGCCCATGTGGGGACGTGACGGTTTTATTTACTTCGTGAGCGATCGCGATGGAAATGGCCTGACAAACATCTGGCGGGTTTCCGAAAGTGGCGGCAAGGCCGATCGTGTTACGACGTTCAAAGCGGGCGACGTACGCTGGCCCGCGATCAGCTCTGATGGTCGCGTGATCATGTTTGAACACGACTTCGGTATCTGGAAGCTCGACGTCAACTCGAAACGAGCCACTCCGATCACGTTGAACATCGACGCCGAAACTCAGGAAAACATGTCGGAGCTTCAGTCGTTCAATTCACAGGCGGATGATTATGATCTCGCGCCGTCTTCACGCCGCATCGTAATTTCCACTCACGGCGAGATCTTCACTGCGCCGGTCGAAGAAGGCGACCCCAAACAAGTAACAGATGGTCCCGCCCGCGATCGAAATGTCTCTTACTCGCCGGATGGCAAGTGGCTTTGTTATGTTTCCGATCAAAGTGGACGTGAGGAGCTCTTCGTCGTGCCGGTCGATGGTTCAGCACCCGCACAGCAGGTCACTGACATCGACGCGTTGAAAACGGCTTACACCTGGTCGCCCGATTCCAAAGAGATCGCTTTCGCCGCTTCCGACGACAATCTGCGCAAGCTGGTAGTCGCAACGAAGCAGGTCACGGTTCTTGACACGTCACGCTTTGGCGGGTTTGGCGAGCCCGTATGGTCGCCCGATGGAAAGTGGATTGCCTATTCGAAATCCGATGTTTCGCGGACGTCCGACATTTACATGGTCGCTTCATCAGGTGAAGACAAAGAGCCACACAAAGTAACCTTTGACTCAAGCAACGATGGCGGTCCGAAGTTTGGACCAGACGGAAGAAAACTTTACTTCCAACGTGTCGAAGGTTCGGTTGGCAATGCTCCCAACTCGGTTCAGATCTATTCCGTCTGGCTGGAGCGACAGGACAAAGATCCTGATGACGCGGAAGAGCGCGAAACGGAAGGGCCACAACCTTCCGGCGAAGGTGGTGAGGGCGCAGCTCCAGGTGGACCAGCCGTGCGCCGTGGTCCTCCGGCCAATCGTCCACCGCGAGAGATCAAGGTCGATTTTGCCGGACTCAAGCGTCGCACGCGCCAGGTAACGCGCATGCCTTTCCCTGTTTTCAGCTACACGATCGCGCCGGATAGCAAGACGATTGTTTTCGTGACGACCGAGCCCGCAGGTACGGCCAGCGTTCCCGTCATCTATTCAATCCAGGACGACGGCAAGCGCCTCACGAGGATCACTGCCGGTCAGCCACCCAACGAAGGAGCTGACGGCGGTCCAGGCGGCGGTGGTGGGTTTGGCGGCGGAGTTTCTAATCTCACCGTCTCACGCGATGGCCGCACGCTTTTCTTCCAGGAACGCGATGGCATCTATTCCGTGCCGATGCCGCTGGCAGGAACAGGAGCAGGAGCGGCAGCGGCAGCAGCAGCAGCAGGGCCGCCTCGTGAGGCCACCCGCCGGCGCATCAATTTCAACGTTCGCGTTCGTATTAATCGCCCCTCCGAGTGGGCCGAGATGTTTGACGATGGATGGCGGACGATGAAGTATCGTTTTTACGATCCGAAGATGCACGGCATGGACTGGGATGCCGCGCGCGCGAAGTATCGGCCACTAGTTGAGTTCGTCGGCGACCGGCAGGAACTGCTCAACATCATCAACGAAATGATTGGTGAGTTGAACGCTTCACACACGGGCGCAGCGCCGCCGCCGCGTGGACCAGGCGGAGGTGGTGTTTCGACGTCGCATCTCGGCATTGAGCTCGAACCTGATAAGGCGGCAGGACGTTATCGCGTCACTCACGTCTACGAAGATGGTCCGGCTGATAAAGACTGGGTGCGCGTGAAGGCCGGCGACTATCTACTTGCGATTGACGGCAAGCAGGTTAAAACCGGTGACAATTACTGGCAGCTTTTGAACGAGCGACTCAATCGCAAAGTAAACGTGACATTCAACTCGAAACCGGCGGAAGACGGCGCGTGGAATACGCGCATTGAAGCCATCTCAACCAACGCTTACAACCAGTTGCGCTACGAGCGTTGGGTGAAGGACCGCAGGAAGAAAGTGGATGAACTTTCCGGAGGGCGCATCGGCTACCTGCATATCCAGGCGATGAATCCGCCATCGTTGAGAAAGTTTGAAAAAGAGATCCGCGAATACCGAAATAAGGAGGCGCTGGTTATCGATCAGCGTTGGAACGGCGGCGGCAACATCGAACAAGAGTTGCTGGCGATCCTGGTCCAACGCCAGTACCAAGTGTGGCAGCCGCGCGGCACTGAAGCTACCGGCCGGCCATTTGCCGGATTCTTTGGACCAAAAGTCGTTCTGCAAAACTGGCGCTCGGCTTCCAATGCGGAAATGTTTCCCGCTGGATTCCGTGCCCTTGGTCTCGGGAAAGTTATCGGTACTCCAACGATGGGCGCGGTTATCGGAACAGGCAGCTACAGTTTGATCGACGGCTCAAC
>JBKPJS010000725.1:0-2987 GCA_046730815.1 Acidobacteriota bacterium | reverse complement strand
TTCGTCGGCAGCGTCAGATGTGTATAAGAGACAGCCATCATCGTCGTGGGCGGCGACGGCACACTCAGCGAAGCAGCGGAAGGTTTTTTCCAAATGAACGACGCTCCGGATGTTCCCCCAGCGGCGATCAACCCTTCGGCAACACTCGGGATCCTTCCTGCCGGTACGGGCGATGACTTCGCACGTGGACAGCACGGCAGGCGCGCGCCCCTGCAAGAGTGGATCGAAACCGTCATTTCTTATCTTGGGGGAGAAAAGAAGCCGCGCAGCATCGACGTTCTTTACGGTCGTTGCAATGGTTTTGAGAAGCCGTTTATCTGTCTGAATGCTTCGACTATGGGAATCGGAGGCGAGACCGCTGGTCGCGTGGCGGCACAGGGAAAGGTCATGCGCAACTTCTCCGGTGAGTTTCGTTTTGTGTTCGCGGCAGTGGGAGCTTTGGCGGCGTGGCGCGAGCGACGTGTGAGAGTAACCGTCGATGGTCGCCAAGTCGTGGATGGACCAATGAATCTGGTGGCTGTAGCCAACGGACTCTATTGCGGTGGTGGAATGATGTTATCGCCGGACGCGCGGATCGACGATGGAAAACTCGACGTTATAACTGCTTCGGGCCTGACGCGTGCGAATGTCGTGACCGAGCTATCGCGCATACACACGGGCGGCCACGTCAACAATCCAAAGGTCACAATCACACAAGGGACGATTGCGCGGATCGAGACGTTGTTGGTGCAGGATGCAATGCCTTTGGAGGCGGATGGAAATGTTCGAGGAGTAACGCCGGTGCAGTTTCAAGTCTTACCTGGAGCATTGCAGTTCATTTCGAGAAGCTGAATTTTTGCGAGGCGGCGGCGGTGGCGTTCTTCGCCGCTGAAGCGAGCAGCTACAAATGCGCGCACGATATCGAGTGCGAGCTCTACTCCAACCACTCGCGCTCCCAGACAAAGTACGTTGCAATCGTCGTGTTCGCGTGATTGATGCGCCGAATAGGTATCACCGCAAAGTGCCGCACGAATACCGCGTAGTTTGGTTGCCGCTACCGCCGCGCCGACGCCACTTCCGCAAACGAGTATTCCAATCTCCGCGGTGCCGTTTTGCACCGCTTCACCAACTTGTTTCGCGTAGTCAGGATAATCGTCGGGAATGGTGCCGTCGTGAGTACCGAAGTCGATTAGCTCGTGGCCCGTTTGGCGCAGTTCTTCAATAATCCGTTCATTGAGCGGGAAGCCACCATGATCTGCACCAATTGCAATTCGCATCCTGTAAATCCTGCAAATCCTGAAATCCTGTTCAAATCAAAGTAAAGCGCGGGCGCGATTCAGGACATTATCTACGTTGAAGCCAAGGTTTTTTAGTGCGACATCTCCCGGCGCCGAAGCCCCAAAACGATCCAAACAAACAACGTCGCCTGCTGACCCCACGTATCGATCCCAACCCTGTCGCACGCCAGCCTCGATAGCCAGCCGCGCGCCCACTGAAGGTGGTAAAACCTCATCCCGGTACTCCTGCGGCTGCTCTTCAAATAATTCCCAACAAGGCATCGAGACAACGCGCGCCGGCACACCTTCGCTTTCCAGTTTTTCGCGTGCTTCAAGCGCAAGCGAAACCTCGGAACCAGTTGCGATCAGAATCAGCCGCGGTGTTTCAGCATCGGCAAGAACGTAAGCACCACGGCGCAACCCGTCCGCCCTCGCAAAACGCTTTCGATCTATCACCGGCACTTTTTGCCGCGTCAGTGCGAGAGCGGTTGGCGCACTGCGGCGCAAGATAGCGATTCGCCACGCTTCACTCACTTCCGCCGAATCAGCCGGCCGCATCACAAACAGGTGCGGAATTGCTCGCAACGCAGCGAGATGTTCGATTGGTTGATGCGTTGGCCCATCCTCGCCGAGCCCGATCGAGTCGTGAGTGAAAACATAAATCACTTGAACTTCGGAAAGCGCTGCCAGGCGGATAGCCGGTCGCATGTAGTCCGAGAACGTCATGAACGTTCCGCCATACGGAATCAAACCACCATTCAGCGAAATGCCCGTGAGCGTCGATCCCATCGCATGTTCGCGCACGCCAAAATGCAGGATGCGACCATCGTAGGTGCCCGCCTCAAAGCTGTGGCTCTCCTTGATATCGGTATTGTTTGAAACGCCGAGATCGGCGGAGCCGCCAATCAGCATCGGCATCACCGGTGCCAGAGCATTTATCACTTCACCACTCGCCACGCGTGTCGCGACCGGCTTCGCATCTTCAAACTTCGGCAAGTGATCTTCCCAACCGGCGGGTAATTCTCCGCTCATCGTCGCGTGCCAGCTTTTGCCTTCCGCCGCATGACTCTCGCTGTACTGCTCGACCAAAGCGCGCCAATCGGCCTCGAGACGTTCGCCGCGATCAACCGCTTCGCGAAAATGCGCGAGTGCTTCGTCTGGAATAAAAAACTGCTTGTCTTCGGGCCATCCTAGGTGTCGCTTCGTTTCGCGCACCGCTTCTTCGCCGGGCGCGTCGCTATGAGCCTTGCGTGTGCCTTGTGTGGGCATGCCGAAGCCGATAACGGTCTTGACGGAGATCAAACTCGGCTTGCCGGTTACCGCTTGGGCTTCTCGAATGGCCGCTTCGATATCGTTGAGATTGTTGCCATCGGTAACCGTCTGCGTGTGCCAGCCGTATGCTTGAAAACGCTTCGGCACGTCTTCACTGAATGCCAAACTGGTGAAGCCTTCAATCGTGACTTGATTGTCGTCGTAGAGATAGATCAACTTGCCGAGTTTCAGATGACCGGCAAGCGAGGCCGCTTCCGACGCAACGCCTTCCATCAGATCGCCGTCGGAAACAATCGCGTAAACGTAGTGATCGATTAATGGGAAGCCGTCCTTGTTGAACTTTGCTGCAAGGTGTGCGGCGCCCATTGCCATGCCGACTCCATTCGCGAAGCCCTGGCCCAACGGGCCGGTCGTGATCTCCACACCCGGCGTGAGCCCATATTCAGGATGGCCCGGCGT
>JBKPJS010000724.1:0-4017 GCA_046730815.1 Acidobacteriota bacterium | reverse complement strand
ATTGATAAAGCTGAGAAAGACCGTAGTGATCGGCGCGATTTATGATGATGGTGTTTGCGCGGGGGATGTCTATGCCGTTCTCGATGATGGTGGTCGCAACGAGAACGTCATATTTGTAGTCGATGAAATCGAGCATCACTCGCTCCATCTCTTTCTCGTTCATCTGACCGTGCCCTGTGGCCATACGAGCCTGCGGCACCAGGCGCTTGAGGAGCGCCGCAATCGTGTCGATCGTCTCGACGCGATTGTGTATGAAGAAGACCTGGCCACCTCGCGAGAGTTCGAGTTCTATCGCCGATTTGATCACCGTCTCCGAAAACTGGACCACCTGAGTTTGAATCGCAAGTCGATCGCGCGGCGGTGTCTCGATGAGCGACATGTCGCGCATTCCACTCAAAGACATGTTGAGCGTGCGTGGAATCGGTGTCGCGGAAAGTGTCAACACGTCGACTTTCTTTTTTAAGTGCTTGAGGCGTTCTTTATGCGCCACGCCAAAACGTTGTTCCTCATCGACAACCACCAGTCCCAGGTCCTTGAAGCGAACGTCTTTCGATAACATTCGATGGGTGCCGATGATCACGTCGACTTCACCGGTTTCAACTTTTTTCACGACTTCCTTTTGCTCTTTCGACGAGCGAAAGCGCGACAACAATTCGACCTTCACTGGAAAAGGAGCAAAGCGCGTGCGGAACGTGTCGTAGTGTTGATAGGCGAGCACCGTCGTCGGTGTAAGAATCGCGGCTTGCTTTCCTTCCATCACCGACTTGAACGCAGCACGCATCGCCACTTCCGTTTTTCCGTAACCGACGTCGCCGCAAAGCAGACGGTCCATCGGCACCGGCTCTTCCATGTCTTTCTTCACGTCTTCAATTGCTGTTTCCTGATCGGGAGTCAAAACGAAGGCAAAGCCATCTTCAAACTCCTGCTGCCAGGGAGTGTCGGCGGGGAATGCGTAACCACCGACCAGTTTGCGTTCAGCGTAAAGACGCAATAACTCGTCGGCCATGTCACGCATGGCCCGCTTCGCTTTTGCTTTCGTCTTTTGCCAGCCGAGACCGCCGAGTCGATCGAGTTGGGGTTGATGACCTTCAGCACTCGAATAACGCTGCACGAGGTCCATGCGTTCGACCGGCACGTAGAGCTTTGCCTCGTCAGCATAAAAGAGCAGCATGAACTCCCCCGTGCGTGGTCCAAGATCGAGAGTTTGCAAGCCGCCGAAACGCGCGACACCGTGATCGATATGGACCACGTAATCGCCGGGCTTAAGATCGCGGAAATCAGAAAGGAACGCCGCAGCTTTCGACTTGCGCTTGCGCTTTTCAGGGCCTTGTGTTCGTTCCAAGCCCCCTGGTCGCCGTTCGACCGCATCGACAGCTTCGTCAAACACATCCGCTTCAACGTGCACGATCAACCGCGACTGTGGCAGCTCAAAACCACCGCTAAGGCGCCCGACAGTTACGACGACCGGACGCAGGCTTGCCGCGCCGGAGATTTCGCCGGTAAAAGCCAAACGAGTTTCAATTTTGTACTCGCTGAGTATTTCGACAATCCTTTCGGCATTGCCAAAACTCGGTATTACGAAGAGTGTGGTCTTTCCTTCTTCCGCAGAATGATTTACTTCGGTAGCAAGATCGGCGATGCGACCGTGAAAGCGCAGCGTCGATTGTGATTGCCATTCAACTTCCTGCGCCGTCTCAACTGCCGGAAAGAGAAACACTGGTTGCCGCGTACCTCGCTCACGCCCGAGCTGGACCTTAGGCGCCTCGGCCTCCAATGCGAGATTCAGATCTGTTTCTGCGGCCGCGCGGCCCAAAGTGCGAAGTTCCACTCGCTGGCGTGTTGGAATGTAAAGGCGAAGCTCTTCGGCGGTGAGAAAGAGCTCTTCCGGCGCAAGCGCAATGTCGTCGGCCTGATCGATCTCACGATAACGGTCTGCCAGGCGTTCATAGAACTCACTTAGATACGATTCGATCCCAGCCGGCTCGTCGACAATCAACACTGCATCACCAAGATGATCGAAGACACTCGACGTGCAATTCATCGAGATGGGAAACAACCACTCCCAACCGGAAAACGCTTCGCCTTCGTCGGCAAAAGCAGTTCGATCGCGCAACGAGCGTGCGAATCGCTCGTCGCTCCAGCGGTCGCGCGCAGCCTCACTCCACAGTTGAAAATCAACTGGAGTGACTGCGAACTCATGCATTGGCGGCACTTCCACTCCGGGCAGTTGGCGCGTTGACAGTTGGTTCTCAGGATCGAATTCCCGCAACGAGTCGACCGTATCGCCAAAAAACTCCAGCCTCACTGGGGCTTCTCGTCCGGGCGGCCAAACGTCGATGATTCCGCCGCGCATTGAGAATTCACCGACAGCGCTCACCGGATCCTCGCGCACGTAGCCGGTTGCCATCAGTTTTTCGACAAGCACTTCGGGTGAATGATCTTCATCTCGTCTCAACACGGCTCCAGCCCTGGCGATTGCGGCGGGAGTAACTGTCTTGCGGGCCAGTGCTCGTGCAGTCAGTAGAACGAAGCTCGGCGATCGCTGCTGCAACTGCCAGAGTGCGAGAGCGCGTCGTTCGAGTGTCTGCGCGTGCGGTGAAACACCGGCGTAAGGATCTGTCTCAGAGGCGGGCAGAACCAGGATCTCGTTGCCCGAGCTTTCGCTCCCGTTGAGTGCGGCGTACCAGAAATGCAGATCACGCTCCCACGGCTCGAGGTCGCGAGTCGATTGCGATACCACGGCGAACGTTTTGCCGCTTTCGCGCTGGAGCGCGGCCACTGCGAGCGCACGCGCGGCGCCCGCGACCAGGCCGCTGATCGAAATTACACGTGCATTCGACCGCAGCTCGGTTAGGAGCTGTTGATATTCGCGCGTCTGTGTAATCTGTTCGATCATCTTTAACCGCGAATGACACGGATAAAATCCGGATTTAATCCGTCTTCATCCGTGTCATCCTTGGCCGCATGCGTTCAATCAAGGTCGTCGTCGAAGCACCTTCGACAAACGGCAACGAGATAACTTTGCCTCCCGCGGCTTCCACTTCTTCGCGCCCGTGAATTTGATCGAGATCGTAATCACCGCCCTTCACGAGCACGTCAGGTAAGAGTTTCGCGATCAGGCTACGTGGCGAAATGTCGTCGAAGACAGTGACGTAATCGACGTGCCGCAAAGCAGCAACGATCTCGGCCCGCTCAGTTTGATCAAAAATCGGTCGATCAGCGCCTTTCAACTCTCGCACAGTTCGATCGCTGTTAATCGCCACTATTAAAGCGTCGCCCAGCGTTCGCGCCTGGGCGACGTAACGCACGTGCCCGACGTGCAACAGGTCGAAAACTCCGTTTGTAAAAACGAGCCGCGCGCCCGCGGAACGCAGACGTTGGCGCTCTCCGAGCATCTGCTCCAGGCTCAGAATCTTCTCGATCATCAGTTTCAAGAATCTAGCATTTATCCTGCTAATTCTGTTAATCCTGTCCTATAATCAGCGCTTTATGTCTATACCGTTCATCGAAGAGAACGATCAAACGATCGCGCGGCGCGAGCATCTCGACGCGCTGCGCCAGCTCGTGGGAAACGTCTATCCAAACAAGTTCAAACGCAGCCGGATCGTCGATCCAAATAAAGAGGACACGATCACGGCAATCGTGGAGAAGTTTCGCGAATTTCAACCCGTTGAAGAGCTCAATAAGTTTGTTGTCCGGCTCGCAGGTCGTCTCGCTTCTCCTCCGCGCGTGATGGGCAAAGCGGCCTTTGTTCATCTTTCGGATGGCGTCTCTCGCCTTCAGATCTACATTCGCAAAGCCGATGTCACCGGCGTGCACAACAGCGCCGGTGGTGGCGAGGTGGACGGTTGGGCCTTGTTCCAATTGTTGGACCATGGCGACTTCATCGGAGTTGAAGGCTACTTGTTTGTCACCAGGACTGGGGAGCTTTCGGTCCACGTGCAGAAGATCCAGTTTCTCTCGAAAGCCCTGTTGCCGCTGCCCGACAAAATGCACGGCATTCACGATCCTGAGATT
>JBKPJS010000723.1:0-3757 GCA_046730815.1 Acidobacteriota bacterium | reverse complement strand
GTTCGCAGCGGGCCAAACGCTGGTCACACTATCCACAGTCTCGCTCGTCCTAACCTTTAATCGAATGCGCTCGTTTGACGATATTGAAAACAGGTTATAGACGATCTCAAACGGAGCGTCTCTGCGGTCGGGATAGTGCACGCACGTCAGATCGGAAAGATAATCGAAAGGCGTCTCCGCGTCACGCTTGAGAAAATCGCAGATCGCGACAACACTCGCGCCCGCAACGGTGACCGAGAGCTGTCCGAGAAACTCGAGCGCTTCGCCGATCGCCTCGCCAAACTGTCCTTTCAATTTCTTGACGAGAGGATGCGCGCTCGCGTCGGTTGGTTTCGGGCCTTCTTCCTTTTTCTTTACCGGAGGTTTCGGCGCTCCTGCTCCTGCGGGCTGCCCCTGTAGCGACTCTTTCACGGCAGCTACACGAGACTTCGCCTGTTCGACCATCGCCGCTTTTTCGGCGTCGGCGTCGGCGACTACGCCCGCAGGTGGAATGGCTGACGGTGGTGGCGTGCCGGACGCCTCAGAATCTGAGACGCCCGGCAATGTGGGTTCTTCAGGACCAGGTTGCTTGGTGTCTTCTGACATTTATCGCGGCAGTTCGTCTACACTTACACGCCGATTATCTCCTTCGGGGACATGGGAAGACAATCGCTTTGTAAACACTACTGTAACAGCGAGTAAGAGAAGAAAGCGAAAACGAATTATAGCAAAGCGTTGTTCATATTACCTCATGGCGAGAATGATCTCATAAATTTTTTCCTGGCTGAGGTAAAGTGAGTCGATGGCAAACAGCCGCGCCCCTCTCAACCGAACCATGACCCTCTCCGACGAAGAGTCGGCGCAATACAAGGCGAAACTCGTAAAGCTAAATACGGCGGCAAAGCTGCAGAGCGTCATGAATCAGGTCATCTGCCAGGATGTATTCGCCGCCCTCCCGAATTTACCGGATCGATGCGTCGATCTGATGTTTGCTGATCCGCCGTACAATCTCACGAAGCGTTTTAACGATCGAAAATTCAGAAAAACGTCGATTGACGAATACTCGGAATGGCTCAACTCATGGCTTTCAAAAACCGTGAGGATATTGAAGCCAACGGCCTCGGTCTATATTTGCGGCGACTGGCGCTGCTCGGCGGCGATTCATCGTGTTGGCGAAAAGTATTTCATTCCTCAGAACAGGGTTACGTGGGAGCGTGAAAAAGGGCGCGGGGCAAAGTCGAACTGGAAAAACTGTTCGGAAGATATCTGGTTCTTTACAGTTTCTGAGGATTATTACTTTGACGTCAATGCAGTGATGCTTAAGCGCCAGGTTATCGCGCCGTACACCGATCGGAACGGAGACCCGAAGGATTGGTCCGAGACGGAGAACGGGCGATTCCGGCTCACGCATCCGTCTAATATTTGGACGGACCTGACGGTTCCTTACTGGTCGATGCCGGAGAACACCGACCATCCGACGCAAAAACCCGAGAAACTGCTGGCAAAGATTATTTTGGCGAGCTCGCGCGAGGGCGACCTGGTTTTCGATCCCTTCAACGGCTCGGGCACGACGACAGTCGTGGCGAAAAAACTCGGTCGCCATTACCTCGGCGTCGAGCTCGATGAAACGTACTGCTGCCTCGCTCAAAAGCGGCTGGAACTCGCTTCCGCGGAACGGAGCATTCAAGGCTATGTAGACGGCGTCTTTTGGGACAGGAACGCCAGGAAGTTTCCCCGCAAAAACCTTTGACAGAATTTTCAGAATTTACAAGATTCAGGGCCAATCTTGCGCATCCTGGAATCCTGTCCTATTATGTCATGTTTGAAAATGCGGCCTGGGGCCGCCTATAGAGAGTGACCAAGAATGAAACCAGGAATTCATCCCGAATACACCGAAATCACAGTTACCTGTGCGTGTGGCGAGACATTCAAGACGCGCTCGACCAAGAAAGGTGACCTGCACGTAGAAATCTGTTCGGCCTGCCACCCGTTCTTTACGGGTAAACAAAAGCTGGTCGATACCGCAGGACGCGTCGATCGCTTTAATAAACGCTATGGCAAGAAGCCAGCCGAAGGTACTACCACCGCACAGCATTAGCCAGAACAACCTTTAAGTGCCGGCGTAAGTTGGTAGATCGCACTGAGCGCGAACTACACGAAACGCCGGCATTTTTGTACGCCAGATTCTTAACGGTATGAGTACACCAGAACGAGATCTCATCGTTGGAGGCCAGGCGGTTATCGAAGGCGTGATGATGCGCACTCCGAACGCCTACGCGATTGCCGTGCGCAAGGCAGACGGCACGATCGTCAACACCGCGGCGCGCCTGCCCAAGTGGAGCGACAAGTATCCACTGCTGAAATTGCCCGTGTTGCGCGGCGGTGCGGTGCTGGTCCAATCGATGGGCCTGGGAATCAAGGCACTCAATTACTCCGCGAACGAAGCTTTCGCAGAGGCGGAGCAGACGCAGGAAGTCAAGGTCGCGTTGTCGCCCGCAGTGATCGAAGGCGAAGGAGATTTTGCAGGTTTAACTGGAGCGGTGCCGGGCCTGTTTCCAGTGCCGACGCAGAAACGTTCCAAAGACGAGTTGAAGAAAGGAACGACAGCGGCAGCGGCTAGTTCGATAGTCTTTGCGCTGATCTTCAACATACTGCTTTTCGTCGCAGCGCCGTTGTTGCTGACTAATGCGCTTTTTATCGCGGCTGGTTGGGCGTCGTCTCCCGCAGCTACGGCTTCCGTTACTCCCGGCGAGACAACTGCGGCCGCAGAACCGGCCAACGATGCCTGGTACACAGATGTATGGTCCAGCGTCAGAACCTACCTGCATCCCGTGCGGCCCTCGGTTGGCTTCAACCTGATCGATGGGCTGATTCGCATGACGTTCTTCCTGATCATGATCTTTAGCTTCTCGCTCTTGAAGGACATTCGCCGCGTGTTTCAATATCACGGCGCCGAACACAAAACTGTCTTCACGTGGGAAGCAGGACTGCCGCTGACGGTCGACAACGCGCGACCGCAACCGCGCCAGCACCCACGCTGCGGCACAAGCTTTCTCATGGTCGTGATGCTGGTGGCGATCGTGCTGTTCTCGGTAATCAAGTTTGACTCGTTGCTGCTGAACTTCCTGATTCGCATCGCGCTGATGCCGGTAGTTGCAGGGCTCTCGTATGAGATCATCCGCTTGTCAGCTAAGAAAGAGAGCAGTTGGTTCTTCAAAGTAATGACGAAGCCGGGCGTGTGGCTGCAAAACATCACCACGCAGGAACCTGACGACAAACAGCTAGAGGTTGCAATTGAAGCTTTGAAGGAATCGTTAAAGCTGGAGCCACAAAGCGGAGAACCGTTGCCGGCCCCGCTCTCATGATGAGGTCTTCATGTTAGATAAGCTGGAACAGATCGTTCATCGTTACGAAGAGATCACTCAGGAGCTGTCGTCGCCCGAGTTGCTGGCGAATCCTTCTGCCTACGGGAAGGCTGCGAAACAACATCGCACACTCGGCGAAGTCGTGCAGAAATACCAGGCGTGGAAAGCTCTCAAAACGGAATTGGCCGATGCGCGCGAACTGCTCGACACTTCCGAGGATGCTGAGATGCGCGAGATGGCACAGCTCGAACTGGAGACACTGCAAACGAAGATCGACGAAGCTGATCGAGAGCTCAAACTGCTTCTTATTCCTACCGATCCTAACGACGAGAAGAACGTGATTCTGGAAATTCGCGCCGGTACTGGGGGTGATGAGGCGACGTTGTTCGCGGCTGAAATGCTGCGTATGTACT
>JBKPJS010000722.1:0-7761 GCA_046730815.1 Acidobacteriota bacterium | reverse complement strand
GATCGATGGTGAGCTCGCGCCCGCGGAAGCGCGAGAGGTTGAGTGCCACTTGCTGAGTTGCGGCGAGTGTGAACAACTGCGGGCTGACTTTCTCAACCTCCGTAGCCAGATCGTGAGTTTCGAGACTTCGCTGCAACCGGTGGTTCAGAACCGTGCGCTGAAAAAGATTCTGTCGCGAGAACGCCGTGTTCCTGCACTGCAATGGGCTTTCGGCACCCACGCCATCGCTTTCGCAATGCTTCTTATCGTCGGCGCAATCATTGGGCTAATCGTTTATCAGAATAGCCGCGCGCCCGAATCACAACAGACGGCTGTGGTCCAAACTGCCCAGACGCCATCGCCAGTGCCTGCGGCCTCAGTTGAACAAAACAAACGACGAGCGCCGGAAGCGTCCCCGGAAGCGTCACCTGCACCAGAACAACCAAACAAAGATGGCAAAGAAACACGCAGCCCGCGACGCACGCCGTCAACTCCAGTAAAGCGACCGCCAGTGCGGGAGCCGAAACCGGGTGAGCAGTTTGCCGCGCTTCCGGAGCGTGTACATCCTGCTGACGCAGAAACTCTGACGGCGATGCACTTCGAAAAATCTGAGACGTTGTTGCGCGCGTTCAGAAACGTTCGCTTGAACGAACCGGGGACGGCGGCGGAAGTGAGTTATGAACGCAAACGTGCGCAACAACTCGTTTATCAAAACATGATGTTGCGACGTGAGGCTGACGCTGCGGGTGATGTCCAGGTTTCTTCATTGCTGGAGAGTTTGGAACCAATACTGATCGACATCGCAAACCTTCCGGACAAGCCGAATGCAGACGCCGTGCGCGTCATTCGTGAACGCGTCGAACGCAAAAACATCGTCGGGCTCTTGCAAGTCAATTCGGTTGCGCTAGCCCGGGCATTGGACTGACAGAATGATTCACCTCACAGGCACAGGGAACAGGAGAGGCACTGTGCGTTTTTGATCACCGCTCGATCGTCTGCGCGCTCTCGGGTTCTCTGTGCCTGTGCGGTGAACCGAAACAGTTAGAAGCAATTCCATTGATTGAAGGACACACGATTATCATGAAGCACTCAGTTACGTATCGCCCCCACATCAGGTTCGGACTCGCGCTGTTGGCATTCGCGACTGTCGCAACCGTCTTCGCAGTCTTTACGCAACGCACTTACGGTTCTGACCAGGACATCGCCAAGCTGAACCGCTTTATGCAGGCAAAAGCCAACACGGCATCAATGCAGATCTTCCGCGAAGGCCGCGACCTTATCGAAGCTCAGAATTGGCAAAAGGCAGCCGAAAAATTCAACGACTTCATCACCGCTTATCCCAAGGACAAAGACCTCGACGCCGCACTTTACTGGTATGGCTATGCGTTGCAGAAACAGGACCGGAAAGAAGAGGCCGCGGTTCCGCTGGTCAGATTAATCAACAAGTTTCCGAATTCGAGTTGGCGGCGTGAAGCAGACGCGCTGCTCGTCGTCCTTGGTCGCAGGGCTGATGTGAACCAGGCTTTGGAGCGCGATAGTTGCGAAATCAAGATGCTCGCCCTCCAAAGCCTTTTTCAGGCAGATCAGGAAAGAGCCATTGGAATCGCAACCGAAGCACTCCGCGCTAATCCAACGCAATGCCCCGGCTTTCAGGCAGCAGCAGTATCGATGCTGGGCTCACATGGCGGCGCTCGAGCCGTTCCGATTCTGCTTGAGATTGCCCGCACTAATCCCGATCAAAAACTTCGTCTGACCGCGATCAAGCGCCTGGGAGATCAACATGAGGAGCAGGCTATCGACGAACTCATCAAGCTCTACGACGCGGACAGGACCAAAGAGATTCGTGCGCAGATCCTGCGCGCGCTCGTCGAAAGCCGCACCCCACGCGGCAGCGCTAAGCTCATGGAAATCGCACGCGCCGGCGACGATCTCGCCGTCAGGCTATATGCGATTCGCTACGTCGGCGAACTGAAAGATGCAGCTTCGCTCGACGAGTTGATCAGGATCTACGATGCCGACAAAACGCGAGAAATCCGTTATCAGGTAATACGAGCACTTTCCGAACGCGACGACGCGCAAGCACGCACCAAACTGTTTGAGATTGCGCGCCAGGGCGACTCGCCGGAGTTGCGGATTGAAGCAATCCGGCGTCTCGGCGATCATGGACGCATCGCGATCGACGACCTCATCCAGCTCTACACGAGCGAAACCAACCCGCAGATTAAGCAGGGATTGCTGCGTGCTTTCGGCGACATCGATGACCCGCGCGCACGCGTCAAACTGTTCGAAATAGCTCGCGGCAACGATCCGATCGAGCTACGTGGCTACGCGATTCGACAGTTGGGTGAGAAAGACGACGAGCAGACCGTCAATCAACTAATTGCCATGTACGACTCTGAGCAGAACATGCAACTCAAGATAATGCTGCTGCGAGGATTTGGCGACTCAAAACAGAAGAGCGCTGTGCGCAAATTAATGACGATCGCGCGCAACGATCAATCAGTGGAACTTCGCAAAGCTGCTGTCAGGTTTCTGGGCGAAAGCAAAGATCCTGAGGCACTGAAGTTTCTCGAAGACCTTTTGAAGTAAAAGAAATATAGGTCCTTATTTTTGATCCGGGAGGCAATCATGCGTAATTCAATAATGGTCCTATGTCTCGCGATCATCGGAATCGCTTGCGCCGGCGGAAATCGCGCTATCGAAACCGCCGCCGCTGCTATCGCCGACGATCCACAGACCCAATCCAGCGCTACGACCATTCAAAGCTTTACCGCCGTCGAAGGCGCAGACCTGATGGCCAAACTCGAGACAGCACAGGCGCGAGCGCGAGCGCGTCAAACGCCCTACTGGTCCGCCTACACGTTCGACGTGCGTCCGGGAGTCGCTGTCGATCCGGGCATCGGTGAGTTTCACGGCTCGATGAACACAATTGGTGATTCGACAGTCTTCATCGGTACAACCGCGAATGGGATAACTGTTGAAACTCGCAACCTCGCAATTTTCTTACTGCGCGATCCGGCGAGTAACCAGATCACACGGATGGAGGTTTACAACCTCGAGCGAAAACGCGAATACAGTGGTTATCCGGTTTACTGGCTGGGCCGCGCCAACAACGAAGAAAGCCTGAATTACCTGCGAGCCATCGCCGCAGCGATGCCGCTAGACATATTGAGCGAGCGCGCTGTTTTGGGAATAGCGCTGCACGACGATTCGCGAGTCGGCGGCATGCTCAAGAACTTCGTTACCACTTCACCCAATCAACACATTCGCTCTTCTGCTGTTTACTGGCTGGGCCAGGTTGGCGGCGAACAGGCGTTCCTGGCCTCGCTTGTGCGAAATGAAGCCGAAGACAAAAAGATGCGACGCGCGGCCGCTCATGCGATTGGGCAGAGTCGCGATCACGGCACGGTAGCAACGCTTCAAGGTCTCTATGAAAGCGTGAAGGACGTTGAAGTTCGTCGCAGTGTGATTTCAGCGGCGGGCAATAGCATTGATGAGCAGCCGGCGTTCACGTTTCTTCTAGGGATCGCGAAGAATGATGTTGATTGGGAGTCACGAAGGGCCGCGGTGCGCCAGCTCGGACACTTTAAACGGGATGACGCCGCCGAAGAATTGATGAAGTTCTATACAAACGATACGAACATCGAAGTGAAACGCGCGGCGTTGCGTTCGCTTGGTGAAAATAAAAACGCGCGAGCCCAGGCGCGGCTGCTGGAAGTAGCACGAACGGATACCAACCCGGAATTGCGCAAGACTGCGATTCGCGTGCTTGGCGACCGTGGTGAGTCTGCCGTTGACGATCTGCTGAAGCTGTTTGATTCCGAGCAGGCGCCGGACGTCAAGCGCAGCGTGCTGCACGCACTATCGGACATCAGGAGTACGCGCGTCGAAGACAAGTTGTTTGAAATAGCGAAGAGTAATGATGCGGTCGAGTTGCGGCGTCATGCGATTCGTCTTCTCGGCGAGCGCGCCGGGAAACGTAGTTTCGATTTTCTAAGCGCGACCGCGCAGAGTACTGACGCGAATGCTGAGGTGCAGATACAGGCTGTGAGGGCGATCGGTGAGCGACGTTCGGAAGAGTCAGTGCCGCTATTGATCAAGATTGCTAAAACGCATCCAAATCAACTTGTGCGGAAACAGGCGATACGTTCGTTAGGTGAATCGGGGGATCCGAGGGCGGTTGAGTTTTTCCGTGAAGTCTTGTCGAAGTAATTTAGCCGCTGATTTTCGCTGAAGATCAGCGGCCTTTAACTGCATAATGCAGTCTCACAACTCCATCCGAATACGCGTGACTCGATAGCAACTTCAATTCAACATCCCGGTGGCGTGGCTCGATAAGCGGAATGCCTTCACCGATAAAGGTCGGAATCACGTGGATCATGAATTCGTCGATTTCACCGGCGTCCAAAAACGAGCCGATGATCCCGCCACCGCCCATCATCCAAATGTCTTTGCCCTTTTGTTCACGCAATCGGGGAGCGAACGTCTCGATTGGTTCAGTTACAAACTCCACTCTCGAGTCTGTTGTCGACGGCGGATTGTGTGTGAAGACGTAATTCTTGCTCTTTGATGAGTAAGCACCGCCACCTTTCATGAGGGCGAGGGTCATATCGTAGGTCTTACGGCCCCACAGGATCGTGTCGATCGATTTGAAAAACTCGTTCATGCCGTAATCACCGGCAGTACGAGGCCGGTTCAACCAATCGACACTTCCATCCTTTCGGGCAATAAAGCCATCCGCGCTCGTCGCAATGTAAACAATTATCTTTCGAGGCATCTTTGTAGGGGTGGCCCTCCGTGGCCACCCGTTGCTATCACAATCAAAACGAGGGTGGCCACGGGAGGGCCGCCACCCCAACATCACACTGCGGCTAACAACTTCTTCCACCGAACCCACGCTTCGTCACGCGCTTTCTTATTCGCCTTCCACGCTTCCAGCGCCTTCTGATAATCAGCGGCTGCCTTATCGGTTGGTTCAGGCGCCTCGCCTGCCCTCATGAACCCGTGACCAGCCCCTTCATACGTCACCGGATCAAACTTCTTCTTCAGCTCGGTCATTGCTTCGGTGGTCTTCGGCAGTGTGGCGTTGATGCGAGCGTCGTTACCAGCATAGAAACCGTAAACCGGCGCCTGGATCTTCGCGAGCGCCTCCTTATCAACCTCGCCGTCAGCACCTTTTGCCGGCGCTGATCCATAGAAAACGTACGCCGCTTTGATGTTGGGGTTGTTGGTCGCAAAACGGAACGTTTGACTGCCGCCCCAACAGTAACCGGCGACGACAACCTTCCCGTTTGACGCCGGGAGCTTGGAAACGTAATCAGCCACTGCATTCAAGTCGGCAGTGATCTGGTCGGGCGGGAGATCCCGGATGGCCTGACCGATTGCAGCGCGATCGAGTGAACTGGTGCCGCCACCGTTCGGACCTTTACCCGAAAGAAGGTCCGGCGCAATTGCGACGTAACCAGCCTCCGCAAGTTGATCCGTCAGGCTCTGTACCCAGTCGCTCATTCCAAAAATCTCGTGGATCACGACGACTGCTGTCGCTTTATTCTTATTTTCCGGATAGACCACAAAACTATTTACTTCGCGTTCTCCGTTCTTAACTTTCACCCATTCCTGATGGCGTGGCGACTTTGCGAGTCGCGCCTTGGCCCAGTCCTGCGTCAACATCGGATCCGGTTCAGGCGTGCTGTTGCTGTGATGGTTCCCCGTTTCCTGTGCGCAAGCCGGCACCGAACACAGAAGCAGCAGCATTAACAAGCTCATCATTGATTTCATTTTCATCTCCCGTTAGTTCTTTCATTTGACCGGCGCTGTAGTAGTCAATTCTGGTTTTATTATCTCGAAGTCGATCCACTGCACAACCGGTTCTACTTTGTTCTTAGCGTTTTTGTCCGTAATCACCACTTGCAAGTAATAACTCCCGGGCTCGAGATCCGGGCTCAGCTTGACGCCGCCGTTAACCACCACCCGATTCGGATCCGGTTGATTTGCAGTTTGAATCGGGACTTCAGGACCTGAATATACGTTCTTGCCGTCGCGAAAGAGCTTCGCTTCCATTACCAGGCTCGTAGACTGCGATGCGTTGTAAACGACGTATGCGAAGTAGAGATTAGAATTTGCATCGAAACGTTTGGCGCCGGGGTTCGCGATGGACGTGCTCGCATCGCCGGCAACAGTCCCCAACACAATTCCCGAAACTGCCAGCCCCTTCTTACTTAAATCAGGAACATCCACGAACTGTCCTGCGGTACCGATCTGCGAGGAAGTCCTGTCTTTGATCGCCACGCGGACTTGATAAGAACCGGGCCGTTTCACCGGCATGTCGAAACTCAGGCTCATTCCGTTTTGCATTGCCTGTTGGTAATCACTGTCCGACAGACTGATCGTCGCTCCATGCTTGTACTGCTCAATGACGGAGCCATTGTCTCCAAAGATCACCCCATGCATTTCGATCGACGCCTGTTGACGATCGTTGACCCGTGCAAACGTCAGGTCCTTTCCTTCGAAATAAACGAACGAGCGCACTATCGAACCTGTCGCCTGGTCGTTGGCGAAAAATGACGTTAGACCAACTTCGATGTCCTGTGCGCCAAAAGGAGATGTCAGCGCAACGTTGGTCGCGTCGCGAAATGGTGGTCGAAACTGGCGCGCTTCTTCTTCACTGACGCCATAAAAGCCAAAGCGAGTTCTCAGCGTCATTCCGGATCGCTTCACCTTGGCCTTGATATGGTGAAAGCGTTTGTTGAATGTCTCGTCCGTCGGACGGTAACCAAGAAGGTAGTATCCACTTTGATCTTCGAGGATGCGATCGAGTTTAAAGTTGTTTGAGTTGCGAATCTGAAAGCCGCCGGTTTGGCTTGCTATCAATTCGCCTCCCTGCTGTCTTGTCCAAAACAAGTTGGAACGAAATTCCATCTCCCTGTTTATAGCCGCCGTTATATTGCGGCCCGATGCAGCGATATGATCGGCGGCAGTGAGGCCCGTGTACTGCAATCCCTGAGTATCGATTGAATAGATTACTACCGACGAGCGAATGGCCTTCTCAGCGATTCTTTGCAGTAAACCAGAAAAGCCTACGGGACTGTTTGAGAGCGAATTCAACGACTCCTCGCCAAGCTTTACTTCCTGCGATTCCAGCGGAAGACTGTCAG
Organism: Acidobacteriota bacterium; assembly: GCA_046730815.1. Taxonomy (GTDB): domain Bacteria; phylum Acidobacteriota; class Blastocatellia; order Pyrinomonadales; family Pyrinomonadaceae; genus PSRF01. The sequence continues at coordinate 628 of JBKPJS010000722.1, read as the reverse complement.
ACAAAAGGACCATCGACTTGCGACCGGGAAGCTCGCCCATGGCATCGAGTATAAATCGTAGCGACTTCACGCTTTGGTAATACGATAGTCCGCCGCATTGAAACTCAGCTTCGTAGCGATTAAAGGCCGGGTTCCTCAAAGCTGGAAACACGCTTAACCCGACGCGACTACAAATATTCCAACGCAACTGGTCCACTGCCCGGTTCAGCACCCGCTTATCGTTTGTGAACTGTTGCAAGGCGCCTGATTCGCCGCTGGTGTGCATGATTGCGACCAGATCGTTTGGCTGCAATTCTTCGGCGACGAACTTCCGCAACTGCCGCCTCACCTGGTACATACTATCTGCCGACAGTCCGAGATCGTCGACTACGAGGGCGATAATCCGGCGCGGGTCGTCGCGTTTCAAAGGAGTGGAAGGAATATCTGTCTGCGTCTTCGTCGTGGCCGGTGGAGTGGATTTGGAAACGTTTGAGATGTAGGCGAAGCTTGTGATCGTTTGCTTTTTTCCATCCTCAAAAATCTCGAAGTCCTCGGCCGCAAGGCTCGGCACCACCTTGCCGTCCTTCGTTACGACAGCATCAACCTGCACAAGGTTGGTAGTGATTTTGACTACGTCGTCGTCATCGGC
>JBKPJS010000721.1:0-2048 GCA_046730815.1 Acidobacteriota bacterium | reverse complement strand
GGAAGAGCATCCAGATTGCGAGCCACGCGGCGCCGTAGCCATGAATGGTCGCAACGATGATGATGCCTAACGCGATCAGTAATTTCATACAGGATGAACAAGATTAACAAGAATCCTGCAAATCCTGAAAATCTTGCAATCCTGTCTATTGTTCCACGGGATAGCCGGCGTTTATCCATGCACCAGTCCCGCCAGCCACATTGAGAAGGTTTGAGAACCCCTGTTTCTGTAACAAACTCGCCGCGGCGCTCGAGCGATACCCGCCCGCGCAAATCACCGCCGTTAATTTGTCTTTTTTTAGTGTCAATGGACCAAGACTCTTGTCGAGACTCGCCAGCGGTGCATTAAGCGCTTGCGGCACATGACCGTTCACATACTCCGCCGGTCGTCGCACATCCACTATTTGCAAATCATCGTTCGCAATCTGTTCCTTCAACTGCGCGACGCTAACTTGCTCGATCGAATCAATTGGAAAACCTGCGTCTCTCCAACTCTGAATGCCGCCATTCAGATAGCCTCGGACATTCTCAATTCCCACGCGCGCCAGACGAACAACCGTCTCATCGACCTGAGCGCCCGTGTCGGCGATAACAACGATCGCAGCGTTCAACGGAATCAAGCTACCGGCCCACATTGCAAACTGCCCGCCCAGACCGATGTTCATGGAACCAGGTACGTGAGCGGCGCCGAAGTCTGCGGCCGATCGCACGTCGAGTAGTACGTGGTCTTCTTCTCTTAACTCAAGAACTTCTTGCGGCGTCAAAGGTGTTGGCGGTTGTAACTCGGAGAGACCGCGCGCGCCGGAACGATTGATCTCGGCATCTCTCGGAAAATAGCTGGGAGCTTCGGGAAGATCAGCGGTCATCATCGTGACGAACTCATCTTTGCTCATCGGCTTCAAGGCATAATTGAATTTGCGTTGCTCGCCGATGGTGGACGAAGTCTCTTTCGACATGTTGCGCCCGCACATCGAACCAGCGCCGTGAGCCGGATAAACCTCGACCTCATCCGGTAGCTTCAATAGCTTTCCGTGAAGACTGTCGTACATCATCTCCGCCATCATCTGCGGCGTGTAACCTTTGCCGCCTGCAAGATCCGGGCGGCCAACGTCGCCAATGAAAAGCGTGTCGCCGGTTAAGAGTTTTTGTGGTTGGTCCGGAGCCTCGGTATCAGTTACGAGAATGCAAATGCCTTCGGGTGTGTGGCCGGGCGTTTCGATAAATCGCACGACGACTTTACCGATCCTGATCTCTTCACCGTCACGGACCGCTCGATGCGAAAACTCCACACCTGCTTTTTCACCGAAGACTATCTGCGCGCCGGTGCGAGCGGCGATTTCCTGATGCCCGCTGACAAAATCAGCGTGCAGGTGAGTTTCGATCACGTACTTAATTTGAAATCCGTGCGCTGAAGCTTCTGCCAAATACTCGTCGACATCGCGCTGCGGATCCACGACCACTGCTTCGCCCTCCGAGCCTATGAGGTACGAAGCATGGGCCAAACATGCGAGATAGAATTGTTTAAAATACATAATGGTTGGGCCGCAGATGAACGCAGATGACACAGATCAGAATCTGTGTTATCTGCGTTCATCTGCGGCTAATCTATAGAACTCCCGTGCAGGTTTCAATGGACGCAGCATCCAGTAGGGCCGGCGAGTGCCATCCGGCGAATACTTGTCAGCCGGCCGCGTCATCGCCAGCCACTTCTTATAAACCTCGCGCGACTTCTGTGTATCGACAAATATGTCGCCGGCTTGATCGCCCGGATCAGCGGCGCGAACGCGAACTGCCTGGTGCCAACAGTGCATGCCCGAGATCGGATCCGGATGAACAGGAAAAGTCATATTCTGGTGCACTCCCGCATCCTTCCACCAAATCCGCAACGTGTCTGCGTCATTCGATTCGTATGGCTCAATCCCTTTTTCGCGCTTCAGCCCCCACTCAGTTCCGTTTTGGTCCAACTTAACTGTCGCCATTAACTGTCGTTGTCCCTCATCAGTCAACTTCCAACGACCCATGTGATGACTACACGCAACGATGCCTGGT
>JBKPJS010000720.1:0-7137 GCA_046730815.1 Acidobacteriota bacterium | reverse complement strand
AGTGATGCTGTCACTGGCGAACTTGTGGCCCTGTTCAATCCGCGGACACAAAAGTGGCTTGAACACTTTCAACTAAACGGCGGCCACATTATTCCACTCACGCCTGTAGGTCGAGCAACCGAAAAGCTTTCGAAATTTGATCTGCCCAGTCGTGTTGAAGTCCGCGAAAGGTTGGCCTCACTCGGACTGTATCCATGAAAGCCTGAAATTCGGATCACTCGCACGAGAATTCCTGAGTTGACGTACCATATACAGCTCAATAGTATATAGCTATGCCATATAAAACTTCGCAGATGCTCGATCGGGAGCTGAAGAAGGGAAGTGCCGAGTTGCTGATTCTTTCATTAGTCGAAGATCAGCCGCGGCATGGGTATGACATTGGGAACTTGATAGAGCGACGGTCAAAGGGGGCGTTGCGTTTCAATGTTGCTTCCCTTTACCCGTTGCTCTACCGGCTCGAAAAGCGTGGTTGGATTCAGGGGCGCTGGGTGGAAAAACCGGGACAGCGACGGCGTCGCTACTACCGGTTGACGGCGGAAGGAAGGAAAGTTCTGGCGGCGCAGCGCGATAGTTGGCGAGAGTTTGTCGAAGCCATTAATCGCATTACCGGACTCGAACATGCCTGAATGGAAGGAAGAAGTCAGGAAGCGTTTGTCAGGTCTCAAGCTCGCACCGGCACATGAGGCTGAGATCGTCGAAGAGTTGGCCCAGCACCTCGACGATGTCTACGAGCGGTCTCTTCGAGCTGGCGCGTCTGAGACCGAAGCGAAGCACGCGGCACTGCAAGAACTTGCGGGCGATCTACTGAAGGATCTGCCACGCTCTCAAAGGCCCCTATATCAACAACCGGTGTTCGAAGGATCAGGGAGGTTGAATTTGTTAGCTGACTTATTACACGACCTGCGTTATGCCGCCCGAATGCAGCGGAAGAACCCAGGCTTCACCATCATCGCTATCATTGCTTTGGCGCTCGGTATCGGCGCGAACACCGCCATCTTCAGTGTAGTGAACACTGTACTGTTGCGACCGTTGCCTTACAAAGATCCTGAGCGACTTGTCATGGTCTGGGAAGACGCAACGAAGCATGGCTATCCTCGCGACACACCAGCCGTTGCGAACTTTATTGACTGGCGCGATCAGAACCAGGTCTTTGAAGGTATGGCAGCAATCGCCGAGGAGAGTTTTAACTTAACCGGCACGGGCGATCCCGAACGGCTCGAGGGCAGGCGTGTTTCAGCTAATCTTTTTCCGCTGCTCGGAGTTGAGCCACAGATCGGCCGGGTGTTCACCGCTGCTGAAGATCAACCGGGTTCGCAGCATGTGGTTCTACTGAGCTATGGCTTATGGCAACGCCGGTTCGGCGGCGATCCAAACATTGTTGGAAAGCCTTTGACTCTTAACGGCGAGAGTTATGTCGTTGTGGGTGTCATGCCGGCGCGCTTTCAGTTTCCATCAAAGGACGATGAGGCGTGGGTGCCGATTGCGTTTACTCAGCAGCAAGCTTCAAGCCGTAGGCGACATTATCTCGAGGTCATTGCGCGACTCAAGCCGGGTGTGACGTTGGCCCAGGCTCAAAGCGAAATGAGCACGATCGCTACACGTCTCCAGCAACAGTATCCACAATCGAATGCCGATCTCGGTGCGGCAGTCACATCATTACACGAACACCAGGTGGGCGATATTAAGCCGGCGCTACTTATTTTATTAGGCGCGGTTGGACTCGTGCTGCTGATTGCATGCGCTAACGTAGCCAACTTGTTACTCGCGCGCGCCGCTGTGCGACAAAAAGAGATTGCCGTGCGCGTTGCGCTGGGAGCGAAACGCTCGCGATTGATCAGGCAGTTTCTGACGGAGAGTGTTTTGTTGTCGACGCTGGGTGGGATTGTAGGGATGGTTATCGCTTACGTGGGACTAATCCTTCTGAAAACTTTCATTCCGGAAAATATTTCTCAAGCTCGCGAGATCTCGATTGATTTCAAAGTACTAGGTTTCACGTTACTTGTTTCAGTCCTGACGGGCGTGATCTTCGGTTTAGCGCCGGCGTTACAGGCCGTTCGCTTCAATCAGGCGGAAACGTTGAAAGAAGGTGGTCGTGATGCCGCTACCGGCAGCAGTGGTAAGCGGCTTCGTAGTTTGCTCGTAATGGCTGAAGTGGCGATCTCCCTGGTCCTGCTAATTGGGGCAGGTCTACTGATTAATAGTTTTCTACGCCTGCGCAATGTCGATCCCGGATTTCGGGCAGACAACTTGTTGACGATGAAGGTCGTGTTGCCGGAGCCGAAGTACGCAGAATTCGAACGGCGCTCAGTGTTTTATACTGACCTGGTCCAACGCGTGCAGTCGCTCGCAGGCGTGCGGTCGGCAGCGGTCACAACCAACCTTCCTTTATACCGTCAGGGAAACTCCATCTCGATCAGCATCGAAGGCAGACCCGATCCTCCGCCCGGACAGGAGTTGATCGTTGTAACGAGAGTAATCAGCCCTGGATACTTCGACACGATGAGTATTCCGTTGTTGAAAGGAAGACAAATTACTGATCAGGACAAGGAAACAAGCCCGAACGTTGTGGTAATTAGTGAAACGATGGCGCGTCGCTTTTGGCCGGGCGAGGATCCGATTGGCAAACGCATTGCGGCCGGAAGAGCACAAGCGCCTGAAGATTGGATTCAGGTGATCGGGGTAGTGAAAGACGTTCGCCAGTTTGAACTCAACGCCGATCCGAAACCACAGATGTACTTGAGTTACAAGCAAGCTGCGTTCTTTGAGCCGGGAGATCTGGTGGTCAAGACGGACGTCGATCCGGCCAGCATGGCAGCGACGGTGCGAAAGGCTGTCTGGGAGATTGATAAGGACCAACCAGTGTCGAACATTCGAACGATGGAAGAGATCCTCGCAGACTCAATCGCACGGCAACGATTCAGCATGTTGCTTCTGGCGATCTTCGCGGTCGTGGCGCTGGTTCTTGCAGGTGTTGGGATATACGGCGTGATGAGTTATTCGGTCGCGCAGCGGACACACGAAATCGGAATTCGCATGGCGCTAGGAGCGCAAACGGGAGCCGTGCTTAAACTCGCAGTCGGATACGGTATGAAACTCGTGATTGTAGGCATCGTCGTCGGTCTTATTGCGGCCTTTCTATTGACACGAGTGATGGCGACATTGCTGTTTGGTGTCACTGCGACGGATCCGACAACGTTCACACTGATCTCGTTGTTGCTCATCGCTGTTGCTGTGCTCGCCAGCTATATTCCTGCGCGACGTGCGACGAAAGTCAATCCGATAATTGCGCTACGGTACGAATGAAACCCATCCACAGATTTCACAGATTGTAGGAAAAATCTGCGTAATCTGTGGATGGTTCTACAATCTATCCAGCTTCAGCAACGTATGCAGCAGCACGTTTGCGCCGTTGGCGATGTCTTCCGGATTGGAGAATTCGCGTGGCGAATGGCTGATGCCGGCGACGCTCGGAATGAAGATCATGCCAACAGGACCAAGCCGCGCCATGTCCTGAGCGTCGTGGCCCGCGCCGGAAGGCATTTGTTTAGTCGATAGACCAAGCTCACGAGCGGCTTCTGAGATTAACGATCGAATTTGAGGATCGGTCGGCGCCCGTATGTTGACGTTGATCTCCTTGAAATCGAATTTTGTTTTACTCTCCGGCGCAATGCTTTGTGCTTCGGCACAGATCTTCCCGAAGAGCATCTTGATCTTTGCCGCCTCCAGATCGCGCAACTCCAGACTTAGAACGACCTTTCCCGGAATCACGTTCGACGCGCCAGGCAGTGCATTGATTCTGCCGACTGTGCCCACTTGCCTGCCCGGCACACTCGTCACGATCCGGTTTACCGCCTCGATAAACTTCGCTGCTGCTAAAAGCGCATCCTGTCGATTGTTCATCGCCGTGGTCCCGGCATGATTGGCAAAACCTTCGATCGTCACGTCCCACCAGTTGATTCCGACAATTCCTTCCACCACTCCGATCTTGATCTTTTCCGAATCAAGAATGCCGCCTTGTTCGATGTGCAACTCGAGATAACCGGCGATGTCACCCTTTTTGCGCCGGACCTCAGCAAGTCGGGCAGGATCTCCACCAATGAATTTGATCCCGTCACGAATTGTTTTCCCGCTGCGACTCACCAGGTCGAGCTCTTTTTCCGTCAACTCGCCATCCATCGCACGGCTGCCAATCAGACCGCCTTCTTCGTTCTGAAAGATGACGACTTCGAGCGGGTGACGCGTCGTCACGTTGTTCTCAGCCAGCGTGTGTGCAACTTCAATCGCGCCCAGCGAACCGACCACGCCGTCGTAGTTTCCGCCTTCGGGAACGCTGTCGACGTGCGATCCGATGAGTAAAGGAGCAAGACCATTGGCGCTGCCTGCGCGCCGTCCGATCAGATTTCCGGCGGCATCGATCGTAACTTCGAGCTTCGCATCGCGCAGGAGACCGAGAACATACTCGCGCCCGTGTTTGTCGGCGTCGCTGTAGGCGACACGGCTGACGCCGCCTTGCGGATTCTTGCCAAACTCCGCCAAGGCGAGAATGTGGTCCATGATCCGTTTGCCGTTAACGCGCAGTTGAGATTGAAAAGGTAAGCGAAGGAGCGACAGCGAGCCGAGGCTCACGACAAGACCATAGTTGAATTGCCGGCGACTGATTTTCATGAACGTGAGACTATCGCAAGGTGTTGAGGTCGGGCAACCTTGAGACACTGGGTCGCGCCATGTAGAATGCCTCACGCCCGACCGTTTCCCGCACCAACTCAAAAAGGAGATTTTCGAAATGAAACGATTCATCTGTTTCTTTGCACTAACGGTAAGTCTGTTGTTGTCCCTGATTCTGCCGAAGGCGTCCGCCATCACTTACGGCTTTGTGGATTCAAGCAACACCTTCCGCAATACCGGCGCATTTATCGTCAAGTCGCCAACTACTGGCCAGATCTTCCCCATCTGCTCGGGCACGATGATTACTGCAAACGTGTTTCTCACCGCCAGCCATTGTACGGCGTTCTTCACCCAAGACCTTGCGCCTGAAGGCTACGTTGCCTATGTCAGTCTGGATCAATCGATACCGTTTGGGGATCTCACCAGCAACAAGACGACGTTGCTGGCAGTTGCTCAGGTGGTTACGAATCCTAACTACAACCCGAGCCAGAGCGACTCAGGAGATATCGGTGCGCTGATTCTGGAAAGAGATGTTCGCGGCGTTACTCCGGCGACTTTGCCTAGTTGCGGATTGTTGGACCAACTCGTCGCACAAAACGGACTGAAGAATGCCGTCTTTACGAATGTGGGCTATGGTGTCCAGAACCGTGTGGTCGGTGGCGGCGTACCGTTCTTCCAGGATCTGAATCCAATCCCACGCATGTTTTCTTTCTCGAGTTTCAACTCACTCAACGGCGGCTATCTGCGTCTCTCACAGAATAATTCCACTGGAAACGGCGGGACGTGTTTTGGAGATTCTGGCGGGCCGAATTTCCTAACGGTCAATGGCCAGCAACTAATTGTCTCCATCACGATCACCGGTGACACTGCGTGTCGCTCAACCAATGTCGTCTACCGGCTTGATACGGTTTCTGCTCAAGCGTTTCTGGCGTATGTGAATGCATCGTTCGGAACGACGATTCCAATCTCGTGCTGACGAGGAAACAACATGAACAGATCACAAACCCATCCACAGATTACACAGAAACAATCTGTGTAATCTGTGGATGGATTGAAGGGACCTTCGTTTGAGTATGTTCAAACTTGCCGTTGCGTTGTTCATCGCCCATTCAGTGTGCGCGTCAGCTCTGGCGCAAACACCTGTGCGGATTACACCCGAGCCGCCATCGGGAAAAGGCACGGTTGTTCTCAAGGCGGCTCGGTTGATCGACGGGAGTGGCGCCGCCGCAATCAACAATGCAGTTGTAGTAGTCACCGATAATCTAATTACGGCGGTTGGCCCAGCCAGTTCGGTGACAGTACCGGCGAATGCCAGGGTGGTCGATCTCGGCGATGCGACTCTGATGCCGGGCTTCATCGATGCGCATACTCACTTAATCGGACGTGTGCTCGGCGATCCTGCGGGTGACAACGCGCCCGTAAGAGACTTCGAGGGGTTCGCCGCCATCCTCAGTGTGGAACATGCGCGGGCCACGTTGATGGCCGGGTTTACCAGCGTGCGGAATGTCGGTGCTTCAGGGCCTTTTGACGACATGGCATTGCGCAAGGCCATCGACGAGGGTTGGACGCCTGGACCACGAATCATGACGGCAGGACACGCGCTCGGTATTCGCGGCGGGCACTGCGACGAAAATGGCTTTCGGCCCGGATTGTTCGATCCGGGAATCGAGGACGGAGTTGCGGATGGCCCGGAGGAGATTCGTGCAGCCGTTCGTTATCAAATCAAGTATGGAGCGGACGTGATCAAGACGTGCGCGACTGGTGGGGTTTTATCGGAAGGCGACGCAGTTGGCGCAACTCAGTACACATTTGAAGAGCTGAAAGCGCTCGTCGACGAAGCGAACAAACTGGAGCGGAAAGTCGCTGCGCATGCTCATGGCACTGAAGGTATCAAGTTGGCCGTGCGCGCCGGCGTTTCTTCAATCGAGCACGGGTCGTTTCTCGACGAAGAAGGCGCACGGTTGATGAAAGAGCGTGGAACGTTTCTCGTGCCGACCCTCTCGGCGGCTGAGGGAGTTGAGCGAGCGGCAAAGACCGGCGTGTTGAAAGGCTTGCGCGCCGAGAAGGCATTGGCTGCCGCGGCGGCAGTTCGCCATGCGATTAAGCTGGCCGTGGCCAACAACGTTTCGATTGCGTTGGGAACGGATGCGGGAGTTGTACCTCATGGTACAAACGCGCACGAGTTTGTGCTGATGGTCCAGTGGGGCGGCCTGAGTAACATGGACTCAATCGTCGCCGGAACATTGAACGCCGCGAAGTTGCTAGGCTGGGACAAACGAGTCGGCTCGTTGACTACAGGCAAGTGGGCCGACATAGTCGCAGTTTCGGGCGATCCGTTGAAAGATATTGAGAACATTCAGAAGGTTGTGTTTGTGATGAAGAACGGTGTGATTTACAGCCGCAGATGAACGCGAATACACGCTGATTTCTAATCTGCGTAGATCCGGTTCATCTGCGGACTCACTTTATCTC
>JBKPJS010000719.1:0-2114 GCA_046730815.1 Acidobacteriota bacterium | reverse complement strand
GAGTGGCGATCGGAGAGTTTATTGCGTCAGTAAAGGTTGCGCACTGGGTGGAGCTGGCGGAACGTTCGGCTTTCAAAGGTCACTATCGTCGCGCGATCGATCGTTACAAAGACGCGCTCTTTTATCTAAATCAGGACGTGGTAAAAGATGAGGTGCGCATTGCGGGAACTCAGAAAATCGAGGGCGAGATTGCGAAGCTGAGAGCGCGGCTGCGATCAAACAATGGAGCGCAACCGACGGACGCTTGATCCCGGCGTGGTCCTACGCCGTCTTGCAGTTTCACGCCCCGCGCAATGACGCCAGGAGATCACAAAGAAGTTGGACGCCTTTGCATGAAAACTGTGTCACTACCCGGCTGGTCCTGTGGTTGGCATCCAGCACCTTTTGTGCGATCATGCGATTTGGTTTTTACCCGGCTTTGTGGTGCCCGGGACCTTGCACCGTCGCAGAAGACATCGGCGCCACAAATAACTAAACAGCAGAGCTAGTCCCCGATCTCTAGGATAATTTTTAGCGTTGAGGTGGTGTGATGAAAGTTAAGCAATCTCTGGTCCTGGCAATTGCGTTTGCTTGCGTGCTGGTGGGTCTCGTTCACGCGCAAGATCCGCAAAATCCACAAAATCCGCGGGAGCAAACGCCGCCACCCGCACCAGCCACCGCTGAACCGTCCAGTCTCGACATACAGGGAGGCAGGAACTACCTGCTGGGGCCGGGAGATCTGCTCGATATCAGGGTGTTTGGACAGCCGGACCTAAGCAGCATTGTGCAGGTCGACGGCGACGGAAATCTTAGCTCATTGCCGTTTCTGGACACGCCGATTCCAGCGAAGTGCCGGACCGACAAGGAAGTACAGAAAGACATCGCGACCGCCTACTCGAAGTTTATCAACCGTCCGCAGGTAAGTGTGCGGATCTCGGAACGAAACAGCCGTCAGCCCGCGACGGTGTTTGGCGCTGTGCGCCAGCCCACTCGCGTGGAAATGAAACGAAAGGTACGCTTGAATGAACTGGTGACTGTTTCTGGTGGATTCACCGAGCGCGCCTCGGGCACCATTCAAATACTTCATACCGAGCCCTTGATGTGTCCCGGGCCAGGAGAAGAGGCAGCGGCCGCGCCAATCGATGGAACGCGGATTCCACTTGAAATTGTGAAAATCTCGGATCTCCGGAGTGGAAAAACTGAAGCGAATCCAGTTATCCGTCCGGGAGATTATGTTTTAGTCACGGAAGCGGAACCGGTTTACATAACGGGCGCCGTGCTGATGCCGGGAGGCATTTATCTCCGCGATCAACTTATGCTCAGCCGTGCGCTGGCAATGGTGGGCGGCACGCGGAAAGAGGCGAAGCTGAACGACGTAAGGATATACCGGCAAATCGCAGGGTCGGCAAATCAGGAAGTGATACACGTCGACGTGTCCGCGATCAAGAAGAACCAGAAACCCGATTTTCTGTTACAGGCGTACGACGTCATCGAGGTGAATGAATCGGGCATGTTCTCAAAAGATCGTATTGGATCGACAGTGCTGGGGGCTCTTACCGGAAGTATGACGACCGCGATCACTTCAACTGGAGCTTACTTGCCGAGTCGAGTACTTTATTAGTCGAGTAACAGCATGAATCGAAAAACCCTGGCCGGCGATCGTCGTCGCCGAAAACTTATCACGGCCCTGTGGACACTGGCTCTGGCAGCAGTAGTAATCACTCTGATTTATTTGGAGAAGACTGCTGTTCTTTACATTCTTTGCACACTTGGCGTGACAGTGCTGCTCATGATTGTAGCTTTCTCGGATCTGGCCCATGGTGATGCGAAGAGTCAACAGATGGGCCAATCGACGGATGTAGCAGGGGCTCCAGAAAGATAAATTTAAGCAACAAGAATTACTGTTTCTCACCAGTCGATTGAAGTTGCTTATGTGGTCTATAATTTTTTTGCATACACTCGCGGCAATGAGTGTTGAGACACGCGCTAAAGATTATAAGCAGGTTGAAAGTTTAGACGGACTATTGCATAATCCGCTTGCGTTCACCTCCCCGGTGGACGAAGTGGTCGCGTGGGGTGAGGACACGTGGCCTTAGGGTGGGGGCTGTGGGAGGCCCCCGCCCGCTTTTTTTGTT
>JBKPJS010000718.1:0-5108 GCA_046730815.1 Acidobacteriota bacterium | reverse complement strand
ATTACGCAGATTCTGTGCAATCTGTGGATGGCTTTGTGCCTCAATCGCCCTTGATGTTCACGACTTGCCGCAGAACATGATCGACGTGTACCAGCTCGCTGCTGTTCTCCATCACCTCATCGATGTCTTTATAAGCCTGTGGGATTTCATCGATCAGCGACTTCGAGTGTCTGAAGGAGATGTCGCCCATGGCTTTCTCGAGATCGCTCAGCGTGAACCTGCGTTTAGCTTCGCCGCGTGAAAACCTTCGACCGGCGCCGTGCGGCGCGGAGTTGAAAGAAAACGGTTTCTGTAATCCGGAAACGACATAACTTCTGGTTCCCATCGAACCCGGAATGATGCCTTTTTGATCCTTCCTCATCTGGATCGCGCCTTTACGCGTGATCCACACCGTGTTGCCAAAGTGTTGCTCCTGTTGCGTAAAGTTGTGGTGGCAGTTGATGCGTTCGATTTCGATTTCCCACTCGTGGCCGTCTTCACCATAGAACGCGTATGAAAGCTCTTTCATGACGCGGTCCATCATTTCTTCGCGATTCAGCCGCGCGAAGTCCTGCGCCCAGAGAAGATCGGTCATGTAAGCCTCAAACTCCGGTGTGTTCTCGGTGAGATACGCGAGATCCCTGTCTTTGAGATTGATTGCCTGCTGATCCATCAGCCGCTGCGCGACTTTGATGTGCTTGGTCGCAAGGCGATTACCGATGCCGCGCGAACCTGAGTGAAGTACTACCCACACCTCGTCGTTTTCGTCGAGACAGATCTCGATGAAATGATTACCTGAACCGAGTGTACCGAGGGCGTTGCGCCAGTTCTTGTCTACTTTGTCGTAGTCCTGAGTCGCTACCGCATTGAGTTCGCCAATTCGTTCAGCGGCTGTTTCTGTCAATTTCCTGTTCCCCGCGCCTGCGCCGAGCGGAATGCGGCGTTCGATGCCCTGTCGTAATTTATCGAGGTTGTCAGGCAAATCTCTCGCGAAGAACTTTGTTCGTACGGCCACCATGCCGCAACCGACGTCGACCCCCACTGCCGCGGGAATAATCGCGCCCTTGGTGGCGATAACGGATCCGACAGTTGCGCCTTTGCCCAAGTGACAATCGGGCATCACCGCGACGTGATGAAACACGAACGGCATTTCCGAAATGTTTTCGAGCTGGGCCTTCGCTTGCGGTTCAATTGTTTCCGGAGGAAGGAAGGTCACGATTTTTTCGTTGAGTTGATACATCGCAAAATTATAGCGAGAGCGCACAAGAAAAGGTGAGCGACCGGGCGCTCACCTGTTCTCAATCAATTACTCAGCGACTGACGGACTCAGCGACTGAAATTACTTCTGAGTGCCACGGCCGCCGCCGCCGCCTTGCTGTCCGCCGCCACCCTGGCGACCGCCGCCACCACCTTGACCGCCGCCACCACCTTGACCGCCGCCGCCACCCTGTTGGCCGCCGCCCTGTTTGCCACCGCCACCTTGTTGGCCGCCGCCGCCCTGTCCACCTTTACCGCCCTGATTTTCTTTCCGGTCTGCCATTTCATTCCCTCCTTGTTGATAGTTCTGAGGACCCGGCTGTCTCAAAAGACAACCTGATGAACTTACAGTTGCACTTTTTCAGAACAAAAAGTGTAACCATTTTGAGTAAGTCGCAAGCACGATGCCACGGCACAAAACTTCCTTGGGCCATTAACGTCAACGAACAGTCATCAACTAAGTAGAAGCTACGTTATGAACAAGGGGTACAATCAGCACTGAACAATCAACCATTAAAGGTGGGGCGCTTCGTCGGCGATTGCGTGATCAAGCGCGCTTCTTTGCTGCCGGTGCAATCGCGTTAGGTTCTCTGTGCAACCCTCTGTGTTCTCTCTGTCTTCTTAGGTAGGCTGTTGCTGCGAGAATTACGGAAGGGAGAACACAGTGGTGGCACACAAAAGGAGTCAATGTGATTTGACACGATGCACCCGTATTAATAGACTGCTTCCCTCTTCCCTAACTTTTCTCCCACATTCACGAGCATTTCCCTGGCTTTCTTTCCGGAGTAGTTTGACGGCAGAAGTGTGGAGGTTATGTTGGATATAGAAAAAACTCTTAGCGATCATGGAATCCTCGATGTCATTCGAACCCTCTCTTCCAACGGCGAGAGTGGCAAGCTCCAGATACAGACCGGCACGACATCGGGCGCCCTTTTCTTCAGCAAAGGTCTACTCGTAGATGCCCGGATCGGAAGTCTTACCGGCTTTCGGGCAATCAACGCCGCTGCATCACTGCCTGACGCCAGTTTGAGCTTCGATCCTTCAATCGCTCCGCCACCTTTTAGCTCTATAACTCCCAGTGAGCGAGTGGTGCTTAAACAGTTCTTCGGCATCGATGCCGTTGCTCCCGAAGTAGAGCCTGAGTACTTGATGCCGGACGAAGATCCTCAGTATTTGATCCCTGAGGAAGAGCCTGAGTATTTGATCCCTGAGGAACCTGAGGAAGTTACTCTGGTGACGAGCAATGCACCTACTGCGGTGACAAGCAATGCACCTAGTGCCGAACTTCCAACTCCGCTGCCGTACATACCACCACCTACAACGTCGCTCCGTGGCAGCGGCTTGGCGGTCGCTGCTGTCGTGTTTCTCCTGGCGACGGCGGCTGTGATCCTGCTGTATAAATTCGGCGACCTAAGTTCGCCTACGTCAGTGGCGTCAGTCACCACCAGCAGCCAGCCTTCTTCACCTGCGGTTGCGGAGCCGGCTAAGCCACAGGTCACTTCAACTGACCACGGCGTATCTGCTCCGCCGGTTGACCACAGCGCAGCTCCTGCACCAATTGACCGAGTCGCGTCTGCCAAGCCAATTGACCGTGTCGCACCTGCTCCGGCAATTGACCGTGGCGCATCTGCTGCCCAGGATCTAACGGGTAAGTGGAACATTGTTAATGTTGTTCAAAAAACCTCTTACAACTCTTACAACAACCTGAAGATCGGTTTCGACCTCTCGATTCAGCAGAACGGAAAAGGGTTCACGGGAAGAGGTGTAAAGGTTTCTGAGAATGGCCGAAGCTTACCGGCAGGCAGTCGAACTTCGATTCAAGTGGAAGGCTCCATCGACGGTGACCGGGTTGAAGCAACCTTCTATGAACAAGGGACCGCACGAAAAACCAACGGACGTTTTGTCTGGAGGATCGACAAAACAGGTGGGCTGAGCGGAACCTTCAACACCACAGCCGCGCGCAGCAGCGGCAAATCAACCGCACGAAAAGTTTAGAACAGTAGACCAGGATTACAGGATTTACCGGATGGGAATCCTGTAATCCTGTATAAAGTTCCCTTAGGCGCTCCTATTGACACCCAATAGGACGACCCGCTAAACTCGTCGCTTCCTATCGACCGCATAGAGGAAGCGTATGAAGAAGCAACAAGCCGACCTGTTTAAACAGGGCACCCTCGAACTCCTGATCCTGCGGCTGCTGCGCTCTGGAAGCCTGAACGGCTGGGACATCATGCAGCGTATGCAGCTCATGTCCGGTGAAGTGCTCAGCGTGACGGCCGGCGCACTCTACCCCGCACTCCATCGCCTCGAAGCCCGCGGCCTCATCTCAGCCGTATGGCGGCCATCAGAAAATAATCGCAAGGCCAAGTTTTACGGTTTGACCCCGCGCGGTCACAAACAACTCGAGACGCAACGCAGGCAATGGCAGCAATTCTCCGACGCCGTCGCCCTGATTTTACGAGACGCCTGAGGACACGCCGATGAACTTAAGTGATTTATTACGTCGCTGGCGCGCACTAACGCATAAAGCTGAACTCGAATACGAGCTCGATGAAGAGCTGCGGTTTCATCTCGAACGCGACATCGAGCAAAAAGTCAGGGGCGGTATGACTCCGGAAGAGGCGCGCTACGCGGCGCTCAAGTCGTTCGATCGTGTGGACCAGTCGAAGGAAGAGTGCCGCGATGCACGCGGCGTCGGACTCATCGAGAACATTATGCGAGACATTTCCTACAGCTTGCGAGTACTACTCAAGAATTACGCCTTTACGATCGTTGTCATCCTAACTTTGGCGCTTGGCATCGGCGCGAATACAGCGATCTTTAGTTTCGCGAACGGCATTCTCCTGCGACCGCTTCCCTACCCTCAATCGGATCGACTTGCCGTGCTCGACGAGACTGCGTTGAAACGTGGCATCGATTCGATGAGCGTGTCGTTTCCCAACTTTCTGGATTGGCGTGAGCAGAACAAGGTATTTGAAGACATTGGCACCTACTACGGTACCAGCAGGTTTTCCCTGAGTGGCGCCGGCGAACCAATCGAGATTCGTGGCTGTTACATTTCACACGGGCTCTTCGAGATCTTACGTGTTTCACCGCAACTGGGTCGCACCTTTACAGCAAACGAGGACCGGCCCGACGAGGATGCAGTCGTAATCCTCGGAAACGATCTATGGCAAAGGAATTTCGGCGGCGACGCGCAGATCATTGGACGAAAGGTCATGATCAGCAATCGCCCGCGTACGGTCGTCGGTGTGATGCCTCCCGGCTACAGGTTTCCAGACGTCGCTGAACTCTGGGTGCCGCTCGCGTTGACCACGAAGACGTTTACGCGAACTGATCACGGCTTAAACGCCATTGCACGTTTGAAAGATGGCGTGAGTTTTGCCGAAGCACAGACGGAGATGAACAACATCGCCGCCCGCATCGAACAACAAAACCCCGTCACAAATGAGGGCCTTGGCGTCAAGGTAATGAGTCTGCATGAAAATCTTACGGGTGATTATCGCCAGGCGCTGCTGATTCTACTCGGCGTTGTCGGTTGCGTGTTATTGGTGGCGTGTGTGAATGTCGCCAATCTCATGCTCGCGCGCGCAACGGCAAGACAGAAAGAGTTTGCGTTACGCGCCGCGTTAGGCGCCGGTCGTTGGCGAATCATGCGCCAACTTCTCGTAGAGAGTTTGTTGTTAGCGATAGTGGGTGGCGCCCTCGGTTTTGCTCTTTCGCTGTGGGCACTCAATCTCTTATTGCACGCAATCCCGATTAAGCTTCCCTTCTGGATGAACTTCGGTCTCGATCTGCGCGTGCTGGGCTTCACCATTGCAATAACGCTGTTAACAGGTCTCATCTTTGGCGGGATACCTGCGTTGCAAACC
>JBKPJS010000717.1:0-4464 GCA_046730815.1 Acidobacteriota bacterium | reverse complement strand
AAGTTAACTGAGATTAAGAACGCTGCCTGTTGCTGCGCGTGGCGTTGGTGGCGGCTGCTTACGCTCGGTGTAGAGAGCGGTCCCCAATGGCGATGACACGTTGATATCCGGAAGCTCACCGAGTTGCTGTGCCGCCATGAGTTCGATGTCGTAGCCTTCGTGCCTGACTCGTTCGTCAACGTAAAGCAGTGAAAGGCCAAGCATCCAAACTGGTGTCAGTAGTATTGAACTCAATGGTCCAAGCACGCTGTAAGCAATTGCATACCATGCCGGCCATTGGGCAGAGTTCAGTGGATCGACGCCGCTGAGATAGCCGTACCAGCCAAGTGGAATCAAGAGAATCATCAATGCCGAGTTGGTAGCGAACGTGGTGAAGAGAGTCATCGCCATCAGACGGCGCACATTGCCCCGAGCCAAAGAAAAACTGCGAACCAATGCTTCGAACACTCCTTTGCCCTCGACCAGCATCACCTGCGGCACGTAAGCGACTCGTCCCACGATGAAAAAGAAGACCCAGAGCGCCAACACGGTAGCGATCAAAAATCCGACGACACCAATAATCACTGATAGCCAAATGGGAGCGATACTCGCGAGTGCCGCCGAACCAAGGACGAAGACAGAGACCGCCATTTCCCAACCAATAAACGCTGCAGTGAAAGAAGCGAGTATCCAACCGAGAACAATCAGCGAGGCACCGAGGAGTCCCCAAAAGCGGGATCGTACCGCGCGGTAAGTAGCACCGGCGGTGACGGCGTCATTGCGTAGCAAATGGGCCACCAGCGTACGCGTGGCGCCTCCCATCACGACGAGCGTGAAGAGGTAACCGCCCAACATGACTACGACTGACAGGCACCACAACAAGCCATAGAAGAAGAGATCGGCTGTGTCCGAAGTGGCGAACACACGTCGCACGCTGATTGAAAATACGATCCAGCCGGCGGCAACGATAATGACCGGCGGCGCTGCCGTCCTGATTAAGACGAACAGGTGACGGCGATATAGCCTGACTGCGCGATCGATTAGATCGCCGGCGCCGAGAGGTGCGATAGAAAGTTGAGTCGGTGTGATGGTAGACATCGGCTGACTGGCAGTTTCTCAGTCGTCGCCAATGGTAGCACAACGGTCACCGGCGGGCGTTTGCGAAGTTAGTATTCGAAGCCTTAATGAAGCGAGCCGTTTTTAGAATTCCAGTTCGCCGTTGTAAATCATCTCGGCAACTTTAAATTTCATGTCAAGCTTCAGCTTGAATGCGCTGTCTGTCTGAATCGTGGTGTTAGTTTGCCTCGATGGCGCGGTCGAGGTTGCGTCGAGAGGCACCTTGTTTTCATATTCCGCGTGAAATCGGAGGCTACCACTGTCCGCTGTTATGAACGGCTGACCCTCTGCCGTGCGGGGAAAGATAAAGCGCGCACCAAATGGGTCTTTGCCCGGGGGCACGTAATCGCTCAAAAAGACTCGCTTGCCGTCCTTCCTCTCTAAGTAAACGCTATTCTTCAAGACCGAGGTTACAGCACTATTAAAGGCCTGCATCACTCTTCCTAAATAGCGACGGTCGGTACCTTCACATGCCACCGTTACGATAATGAAATCGCCCGCAGAAAGATTGGCCCATGCGCGCCTTTTTTCGATTACGGTCTTCGCAGCTTCGGTTTCATTAGCGTCAGTTTGGCTAAGTTCGATCAATCGCACAAATGCCTGCCGGATAGGGCGCGCGGAGTACAAACGAATGTGAAACTTCATGCTCGTGGCCTGGTTTGTCGCGCCTTGCGTCTCCCGGTTACGAGTATCACCCATGGTTGTCGGGCTATAGACCATTTCCGAAGTATCAGTTTCCGTCTGCGTCTGGCTCCAGGGAGAGTCGTCAAGTATTTTCTGCGCATCTTTCTTGCTCCACTCAACCCACGGCTTAAAGGGTTTCTGAGCCAACGCACCCACTGCAAAAAGTATAGCGACTACGAAAGCGATGAGCGTTTTATTCATAACATCACTCGCGGTACAAAATCGTTGGCGCCTGCTGAAGCCGATTGCAGAACTGCTTTGCAGAACGTTTCTCCACAAAAAGGGAGAGGAACGTAACGCCGCTCCTCCCCCGCAGACAGACCTAATCTCGTGCCGTCAGAAGTTAATTCTGAGCACTATCTGGACCATTCGCCCCCCTACGTCATTGGTGGTGGAAAGATCCTGATAAGCATTTGCGGTTTGCCCAAAAGTGGCTCCGCTAAAATTGGTAATGCTGGTGTCGGCGGCCGTTTGGCTGCCGATTTTGAAGTTAATGTTATTGAAGGCGTTCAGGAATTCGGCTCGGAGCTCGATGTTTACCTTTTCTGACACCTGGGTTTTCTTCACAATGCTGATATCAAACCGTGTCAAGCTTGGACCATGAAGAATCAGGTTTGAAAATCCGCATTGGCCGGCAAACTCCTGAATGCACCCATTGCTGTTCGCCGGCGCAATATACGCGCCGGTCGGTGCGCCCAGACTCGAAAAGCCGGTAGCAGTCGAGTTGAATGCGCGCCGGGTATTCAGGATTATGTCGTCCGGCAGAAAGAAGACCAGCCCACTCGGGTCTTGCCGAATCTTCATCGCATCCTGTAACTCTTTCGCTGTCATGCCAACCAGTTGGACGTTTCCAAAACTGAAGGTCGAGCCGCTTTGAATGCGTGCTTGACCATGAATCGCCCACCCTCCAACGAGACGATCAACCAGTCCATTGGCGCCGCTCGCCAGCCATTGACCTCTTCCCACGGGCAGCTCCCAAATCCAATTGGCTTTGAAAGCGTGGGCGAGATCGAAGGGGGAAAGAGTCCTGTCCAGCGACGGCTCTCGGAGCGTAGTCGGCTGGAAAAAGACCGAGCCACTGGTGCCATACATATTGCTGAGCGATTTTGAGAAGACGTAGCTTCCCTGAATCAGCAGCCCCCGCGAAAGCCGTCGGCGCAGCTCAATTTGCAATGAGTCGTACCAGGTCTTCCCACTATTATCCACCAGGAAGGCGCCCCCGTTGGCGAGATTCGCGTTGACGAAGTTTGGGTTAACAATGAAGAGGTTCGCCGGAAGCCCTGCTGTTGCTGCATTTTGACGACGTCCGAGATCGCTGAAGAGGCTTACCGCAAAAGCGCGAGCGTTCGCATTATTAGCCCCCAGGTTAGTTATGAACGTCGAGCTGGCAAAGTTTGTCGAACCATATACGGTGCTGCATCTAGGAAGTCCAGGAAGGTTAGTGGGACCGCAGTTGGTTGCCTGCGCGGCTGTAAAGCCGCCTAAATAGGCCGCAATGATCGGCAGAGGAAATGTTCCTGTCCCCGGTCCAAGGTAGCGGAAGTTTGTCCCTCCATTCTTAATCAAGTTGGCTTGGGCTAACTTGTACTCGTTGAGAAAGGCGTTCTCAGTTATGTTGGTCTCATTGAGATTGAATTGATGCCAGAGGTCTGTACCACGATTGGCCACATAGCGAACCTCTAAGACCGTGTCTTTGTTAAGTTCCCGCTGAATGCCAAACGACCACGACTGCACATATCCGATCTTCAGGTTTGGCAGGAATGCATTCGCACTGTCTGCCGGAGAGTAGGGAGGATTAGATGTCGGAGTAATAGGAAAAGTCGGAGCGTCAGGAATGGCAGGTGGAGCAAGGGCGGCCGGATTGCGGAACAGAGTTCCGGCAGTCAGGTTACCCAATGCAATGCTACGGTTCGCAGTAAGAGTGCCTCCGGGGTTACCGCCGATGACCGCATTAAATACATCGCTCCCTTCTCGGACAAACGCGATCGAGTAGCCACCGCGAAACACCGTCTGACCCGAATCTCCTGCCAGCCTTCGCAGAAAGCCACCTTTGAAAGTCGGGCTCCATGCAACACCGATGCTAGGACCAATATTGTTCCAGTCGGTGTTATACGCCTGCGTGCCTTTTGGAAACGGAGTGAATTGAGTAACGCTCCCAGTCAGCGTTCCGGGCTTAAACAGGTTACCCACACCCGAAATTCCCCAGAGCCCGTCATATGTTGCCTGGGTGTAGTTGCTGTTTTGCGCTGTGAATGGGAACTGAAGCTCCCAACGAATGCCAGCGTTGATGGTCAGGTTGGGCCGGAAGCGCCATGAGTCCTGAGCAAAAAACCCCGCGGTGCGTTGGCGTGAGCGCTGGGTAAAATCTCCAAGGTAGGTGTACTTGCCTGTGTCCTCGCTAGTAAATGCGCTGGCGGTAATCGTCGTGACTCGGCCCGTGAGCAGCGCGTACAAGTTCCTGGCATTGGTTAGATCGGTGGCGGAAGCGCCGGGAAGGTTGGCAGCGGTAAACATGGCGCTTGCCGGATCGTTGGTGTCCAGGCCGAAGGTTATTGCCGGAACCACTCGCGCTACGCTGAACGACCAGGACTTGTGCTGTGCAAGATCAACACCGAAGTTAAAGGTATGGTCACCCCTGACATACGAAACGTTATCAAGCAACACCAACGAAGGGGCATTGTTGCG